>WJKR01000035.1 GCA_014729015.1 Candidatus Woesearchaeota archaeon
GTACTACTGTACAGGAAAGCTCAGAAACAACTACACCGTACCAGCATTCATCATCAAAAAAGTAAGGACACTCACCAACAGGGAAAGCTTCGTCGGCAAGCACCTTGAGAGAAGACTCACAGCATTCTTCGAAAAGAACAACGATCTCAGAGGGATTCCCAAGAAAGAACGGCAGCGGCTCTGGAACAACATCATCACCCAAAGGATCCTCAACGACGTCCTTGACGACATGAGCGCAGAAGTCATGAGCCGCGACATCAAGAAGACCATCGACCTCGTCCGCATTGAACTCAACGACAGGATAGAGAAACGAGAGCTCGCACCATCAAAAGCGCTCAAAGACTACAACAGGACCAGCGTCACCTACCCCATCTACATAAGAAGAATAGAAAGAGAACTCTCCCCAAACGACAGGAGCACCAAGCTCGACGACGGCGACGACAACCTCGGCGACGACAAACACATGAAAAACCACCACAAAATCAGGAGACTACTCAAGAGCCACTACATCATCACATCAATGGACACAGCGATACTCGAGCTCGCCCCGGAAAACTTGTTCAGACTCAACATCCTCAAAGAAAGATACCTCAACAGGCTCAAAAACCCAAACTACATCAACTTCAAAAAAACAAAGAAGACCAAGCAGAAAACATACCGTGCCCTCATCAACCATCTGCAAGCACAAGCAAAGCACACCATCGAGGACGTGGTCGAGTACAAAAAGCACCCAGAGACAAAGACATTCATCAAACACATCAACCCCTACACCCCCTCAAGGACAAACCTCCGAAAGAAAACATACCACCTCCCAAAACCACGAGGCCAGCAGAGGACGCGATCATGAGCGTCGAAGAAAGCATAACAGAGTTCACCGACGAAAAACAGGCAGTCTTCGACAGCTTCAGCAGGACGCAACTCCTCATCCGCTACTCACAACTCTACCACAACAACAAGCCGCAACTCACCCAAGCAGACCTCGCCACGCTCCTCGACATCTTCATCGACAGACGAATCCACTCAGAGAACCCGCACGGCGGCCACAAAGGAGAGATCTACGACACCGCAGGAGATATCTTCGGCATCCCGCACAACATCGAGAAATACTACGAGCCACGAAAAGAGCTGAAGAGGCAATTCGACCACATCAAGGAATGCATAACCCTCTTCGAGAAGCACGACGAGCGATACTTCTCAATGAGGAACCTGAAAAGGACGTTCGGAGAAGCAGAAGCGAAAACTATCAGGACCAACTACGAAAACATCAAGACAGCATCGAGAAACAAGCTCGAACGCGCCATCGACCACGAAGGGAAAAAGCCAGCAGGATTCGTCGAAGGCACCTACCAGCAAGCGGTGGAACTAGAGATTTACAAGCGAAAAAGCAGCTCTAAAGCGGGAAGGACGAAACAGGACCTCCCCTTCTTCTTCGTCATCAAGCAAGGAAAAGACGGAGCGAGCTTCATCAAGAAAGCCGTCAACTACGTCATCGAAGCGCTCGAGTACGCGACGACGAAAGACTTCACCGCCATAGACCCCGTGTTGCCTATTGCCCACTACACCAACTGCGGCGAAAGCGCGCTTGATGATCCCGTCTCGCAGATAGCGTTCGAGCCGCTTCTCAACAAGAACACGCCAAAAAACAGCGATTGTGAACACATAGCGCAACTCGTCGCAGCATGGGACAATTACAAGGAAGAGCACAACCTAGAAACCATGCTCGTGGACAAAGAACTCACCAAGAAAAAGCCGAAAAAACCCAGAAGCAAGCTGCTCGAGGACTACAAGCGTATACACGAAGACCACGCCAAAATAAAAAAAGAAATGCGAGAGCTCAAAAACCAGCAGGTACCGATACAGACGAAAAACAAGAAAAGCTACCAAAAGAACATCATCAAACTTCGCAAGCATCAAGAAACCGCTGACAAAATCAGCAGAGCATACATCAACCACCTGAAAAAGCTGATCGCGCCAAATATTGAGAGCCTCACGCCGGAAATGAAAAACCACTACATCTCCATGGCGCTGGAATGCATCTCGTACACCAAGGACATGAACGGGTTCAAAGGCGTGTTCTTCGATGAAGCAAACTTCAACAAGGTCACGAGCAGGCTCGTCAAGCACGAAGCGTACATCGAAGGATCATACGAGGACCACAGCAAGAAAAAAGACCGGAAGACCAACTACGACGCCATCCACGGGAAGCTCAAATCAAGGAGGTTCAAGTACGACCCGGACAGAAACGACCCCTACAGCACCTCAGCGCAGATGGAAGTCCACCTCATGACCATGAGCACGGCTGTACGCGACATACTCGGCATCTTCAGCAACCTCAGGCACCAACAAGACAAGGAGCGCACCATGAATGAAGAGCTCACCGAATACCAGCAAGCGCTCGCAGGAACGCTCAAAGAGAAACTCTCCTGGATAACCATCTTCCAGCACTACTTCAAGGAAGTGCAGACAGACATCATCTCGCCGAAGTTCGACAGCAACAGCAGCACGCAATACGCAGAGATCATCAACAAGCACGCGCAAAGCATGCACGAAGAGCTCTACCCAGAGCAATACAAACAAAAGAAATAATCACTCGTTCACCACGACCAACCGCCTGGCTTTCGGCACGTAATTTAAGATAATAGTTGTTTCGTCTTTCCCTGCTCGCGGCTGCCGAATCTTGCCGCTGCCCAGCACGTCATCACCATGCCTGACTATCACATAATGATTCTCATCAGCCTCCCAAGGAATATCCTCCCCTTTCAGCCACGCACGACGCTGCGCATCACCCAATACAACAACATTTCTCTTTGCCATGGGCGCAAACAATTGCGACCCTTCGATACTCAACCGGAAACCCTCAGCCTGCCACGCCCCCAGATACAATCCTAACGAATCAACTCGCAACCGCTCAAAAGGAATCTCATCAATAGCCCGCGACAACAACGCGACCTTGCCAGCAGCGTTCTGCACGAAAACACCAGCAGGCAACGCATCGATACCGAACTGTTCCTGCAATGTTTGCAGCAATTGCTTGCGTTCCTTGCTGTTCAAGAACCAGTTCCCAGACGGCAAGCCCACCTCACACACCCCACACCGGGTTGTGCTCCCGCTTAATAGCCGCAATCTCCTTCAGCGACTCCTTCTCATCAGGTGACAAGTACTCAGCTAGCTGCTTCAACCGACGGAAATCCTCCTCTGGCAAGTCGGCGTACAAGAAATCCGTCTCCTCCACCTGGCGGCCGGCAGTCACGTTCGGCAAGGAAACAGCCACCTGGCGGCCGCGCTCAGCCACCGTCAACGACTCCTTCTCCGCCTGTATTGTTTTCACGATTGTCAACGGCCTGCCGTCACGCCGCATCAACGGCATGCCGCTCCGCAACGATCCGCGCAACACCTCCACGCCGACGATGCACGGGTTCGACTGGCGGAACACGCAGTGCTGCAACACCTCCAGCTTACAAGGGCGCACCAGCGATTCCAGCAACTTCGCCTCCTGCGACTTCTTCACCGACCGCTGCCACGCCTCGAGCGACTCCAACAGCTTATAGATGACATCGTCAACGATGACCTTCACGTGATCAGTGCCCGCCGCCGGCGCGACGTTGAAACCGAGGACCACTGCGAACTCAGGATGCTTCTCCACATTGCTCTCAGCATCGCTAACATCCTTCTTGGCTATCCGGCCGACCGCCGCTCGCCGGATCGGGACGGCGTGCTCTTTCAGCAACGTGATCAATGCCTCCAAGCTCCCGAGCGTGTCCGCCTTAATGATGACCCCCTCGCGGTCAGTCTCGATTTGCACGTCATTAATCTGCGCGGACACCTCGTCCATGGCGGCGCGCACCGCATCAGGGCTGGCCGCGACGACGGGCATGCCCGCAGCGGCGCCTTCCAAGTGAGGAGCGCTGATCTTGACGCCTGTCGCCGCGACGACCTCCTTGACAGGCCTGAACTTTCCCTTCCGATCGCGCATCTCAGTGTTCGGGTTTGGCTCGAACAGGCCGCGCACCTTCGTCGTCTCTGGCTCGGCCAACGTGCCGTACACCATTGTATCACCGGTCCGCAACGTGCCGTCGTACAGGATGACATCGATCGTCTTGCCCAAACCCTTTTCCTCCTTGACCTCAAGGATGACGCCCTTGCCAGGACCGCTCACGTCCACTATCAACGACTGCTCCAAGTACTTCTGCGCCAGCCCGGCCAAGACCATCAGCAACTCCTGCAAGCCCAGCCCGGTCTTCGCGCTGCACGGCACGATACCTATCTGCTTGGTGTAATCATCGATGCGATCGAACCGGTCGGCCGCCAATCGGAACCGTTCGTGCAACACGCCGACCAGCTCATACATCTTCGTATCCAACGCTTGCGTGACGCGCTCTGACTGGCCGCTCAGTTGTTGCAACAACGACCCTTCCTTCATGACGAACCCTGGGACCAGGTCAGTCTTGTTCGCCGCGATGATGAAAGGCGTCTTCGTCCGCTTCAATATCTCCACGGCTTCGAACGTCTGCGGCTTGAACCCCTCGGTGATATCCACCACGAGAACGGCAATGTCCGCTAACGAGCCACCCCTGCTCCTGAGAGAGGTGAACGCTGCGTGCCCAGGTGTGTCGATGAACAATAATCCTGGAATGGTCAGCTGCGGCTTGGTCGCGTCTAGCAAAGCGCCGATCTTCTGTTTAATGGTATGCAGAGGAATGATGGAGGCGCCGATGGCCTGGGTAATGGCGCCCGCCTCGCCAGCTACGATATTGCTGCCTCTGACCGCGTCGAGGATGCTGCTCTTACCATGATCGACATGGCCGAGGACGGTGACGATAGGACTACGAATGGCCATGCTTTTGGAAAGCACCTCATCGTTTTTAAACATTCCTCCTAAGAGTATTTAAAGAAGCGCCCCTTGCCCGTCCCCCATGCAAAAAGTCACAGAAGCGTCCGCCACCATCCGAGCGCCACGAGGAGAGAAGATCAGTAAGAAACTGGGCACATTCTATAACCCGGTGATGCAGAGTAACAGAGACCTCAGCGTCATAGCGATAATCGCACTCGGCAAGAAAAACCTGCGCATCGCTGACCCGCTAGCAGGCTCAGGCATCAGGAGCTTACGGTTCCTCAAGGAAATCCCTGAAGATGTTCTCGAGCACGTCGCGGTCAACGACCTCAAACAAGGATTCCCCAAGACGTTCAAAAAAAACGCTGCGCTATCAGGCGTCTCCTTAGAAAAAACCAGTATCCACAACGAAGAAGCGAACCAATTCTTGCTGGCACAACCGAGCTTCGATTACGTCGACATCGACCCGTACGGCAGCCCCAACCCTTTCATGGACGCAGCCATCAAGAAGACGAAAAGGAACGGCATCCTCGCAGTGACGGCGACCGACACCGCACCGTTATGCGGCACGTACCCCAAGGCGTGCAAGCGAAAATACTGGGCGACGCCACGAAGAGATCATGTGATGCACGAATATGGACTACGCATACTCATCAGGAAATGCCAATTAGTGGCAGCGCAGTATGACAAAGCGCTCACCCCACTGATAAGTTATAGTAGGCATCACTATTTCAGAGTCTTCTTCGGCGTGCGGACCGGCAAGCAAAAAGTCGACGCCACGCTCGCACAGCATGACACGATCGACGGGTACGGCCCGCTATGGACAGGACCGCTCTGGGACGACGCGTTCTTGGAATCGATGCTCACAACAGCCAGCAAGCGCTGCCAGCGACAAGCACTCTTCCTCTCGCTCTTGCAGCGGGAAGCGCGTATACCGAGCGTCGGCTTCTACGACTTGCACGACATAGCAAGAGAACTCAAGAAGAGTCCGGTCCGATTGGCAACAGCACTGGACGCGCTGGAACAACAAAACATACCCGCCGCCAAGACACATTTCGACCCTAAAAGCATACGAACGACCGCTGACGAGAATGCCATGCGCCAGCTCATCAAAAGACTATCATAGCAGCATTGAAAATCCGTGGTATAGCCGCTCGTCGCGCAACATTCGCACAAGCCTTTATCCTATGGCGCGGCGCACATCCACGACCTCGAAGCTGCTCACTCCGTCAAGACCGGTGATAGGAGCCTCCAACGCATCAGGACTACCTAAGTTCTCGTCCATCACGAAGGTGACCTTCAACGCCTGCAAGCCGAACGCAACCGGCTCGATCGCAGTACGAGTATCGCCCTCACCCGCAAAACCCTTGATCTTACCAATAACCGCTGCCTGCAACCCCTCCATGTCCACCTCAGGACTCTCAGGCATTATCTTTGCTGTCACCACCGCGTTCGCCATGCACTCACACCTCAATTAGGACCAGTGAACCCGCACTTCGGACAGGTGTACTGCGTCACGTTCTTCCGCTCACCCGAGGAACGAATAATAAACTCAAAACCGCATTTCGGGCACGCAAACATCACCGCGCCGGTATCGTTCGCGATGTTCTCCTTGCCCGCCGTCGACAAAACATTATCGCTCATGGTACGCCCGAGAAACAGCAGACTATTTATAAAGGTTGTTGTTGGTCATCACAGCAACACCTGGCCCAACGACGAGTACACCGCAAATCCATCAATGCCAGGGATGGGCAGCATGTTCAAGACGAACAAGAACCCGTTGATGTACTTGGTGAGGTGCACAAACTGCACTTGTCGCGACGTGAGATTTTTACTCGTTTTTTGCACAATCAATGCGCCGATCCAGAACAACGCGTGCACCGCGGGGCCGGCGAACGCGATGATTGCGTACTGCAACGGGGCGGCGTTGCCCATGATCTCCACGTAGCCAGGCACCAAGAAGATGAAGCCCAAACCAGTCATCTTCGCGATGATAGCGAACACGCCCAGAAACAACGTCGTCGTATTAGCGTAGAACGCGTGGAACGTGGCTTGCAAGCCGTATCCCATGGCGACAAATTTGTGCGCCAGCTCGTGCAAGATCACGGCCGGCGCGACCGCAGCGGTGGCGAACCAGAAGTCCCGCCACTTGTTCCTCCTCGGCCGGGCGTAATGCGCGACCGGGTCATCAGCGTACTGGACGCGCATCCGCGGCCGGAACGCGTCCTTGAACAAGAACCCCAGTATCAAGGTCATGACCACAATATCGACAAGTTCATGCAAGGAGAGGTAAACCATGCACGCCCAAAAAACACACTTATTTTTAAAGCTTATGCACCACAACACTTTTAAACGAGGCCTCACGCAACCATCAACAACAAGGGGTTATTATGCTTTCTTGCAGGTGTGATGATTCCTACTGTGAGGAATGAACCATGACAACGGCACAACAAGGTATGAAAGTCAAGATCCACTACACCGGCAAGCTCGACAACGGCGACGTCTTCGACAGCTCAGAAGGCAAGGAGCCGCTGGAATTCGTAATCGGCGAAGGCAAGATCATCAAAGGGTTCGAAGCAGGCGTCGTCGGGATGAACGTGGGCGAAGAAAAAGACCTCACCATCCCGCCAGAGAAAGGATACGGCCAGCCACGGAAAGAGCTCGTGCAACAAGTCCCCAAGGAAAAACTCGGGGACGTGAAGCCAGAAGTCGGCATGATGATCGGCATGCAGCTCCCCGGGGTGGAACAAACGTTCCCGGCGAAAATAACCGAAGTCAAAGAAGACGGCGGCGTGACCGTCGACCTCAACCCGCCGCTGGCCGGCAAGACGCTGCACTTCCACGTCAAGCTGGAATCAGCAGAACCCGCGGCCAAGGACGCCGAGCAACAGGCACCGCCCGCCGGAGAGGCGCCGGACAAGCAAGCATAAGCCTTAAGAACAGCCACTTTTTTCTTGTTCACCAATGGCAACGCTTATCACCTGCCTCAGCACGGGCAAAGGCACCTGGCGGCACGTCTCCCAGCTCATCGCACAGGAAGACTGGGACAAGATATTCCTCATCACGAACGAGTTCGGCAAGGAGAAATACACGAATGACAAGCCGTTCGAAACGATCGTAATCGATAACAACAAGCCGGTGGAAGAGCTCGCACGGGACGTCAAGCAAGCGTTGGACGGCAACATCACGGACACCGAGGTCGCGGTCAACATCATCTCCGGCGCCGGGAACGAGCACATGGCCGTCCTGTCGGCGATCCTACAGTCGGGGCTGGGCATCCGATTCGTCGTCGCCGGTGACGAGCAGATGAAAACGCTTTAACGGACGCCCTGATACACGCGGAACCCACCGCTTTTCTTCAAGACCTCGACGTCCCCGAACACGTCCTTGATCTTCTGTTCCAACATCTTGCCGCCTTTCCGGTAGCGAACAACCAGCAAGAAACGGCCCCGCGGACGCAAATGCCCAAACGATTCCTCAATCAACCGATAGCAGACCTCTCGGCCGGCGGCGTACGGCGGATTGGTCAGAATCATATCAAAAGATTCCGGAACGTTCGAGAAACCATTTGACAAGCGGACATCAGCGCCAGGCACGTTCTTCCGCGCCAGCCGCACTGCCCGCGTGTTCACGTCACTCATCACCAACGAAATGTCGGGGTGCGCCTCCTTGAGCACCAGGCCAACAGCGCCCCACCCGCAGCCCAAGTCCAAGCACTCCTCAGTACCGCGCAACGAGCACGACTCGACCAATACCCTCGTCGCGTTGTCCAGCCCGCCCTTGGAGAACACGCCGCTGCCTGTCACGGCGGAGAAACGCCTGCCCAACACGGAAAAAGCAACGGTCTGCTCGCGCAACGAGCCGTCCTGCTCCTCATCGTAATAGTGCGACATTTTCAGCTGGCCGGGATGACGTTGAACAACGCGTACACGAAGCGGTCCGCGACCTTGACCGTCTCATTCGCACTGCTGCCCTGCAGGACAACGCAATAAGGGTTCTCGGCGAGGGTCGACACAAAACTCTTCTCGCCGGTCTTCACCCAGATCACCCCATGCTCGGGCGTCGCGGCATCGCAGCGCACCACCGGCACCTGCCCGCCCGTCTTCGACGTGCTCCTCGTGAAAGCGGCGCTCGTCGGGATGCGGAAGATGTCAAATTTCTCACCCGTCACCTTCGCGACCTCGACGCCGGCGACCGCCAACGCGCCGGACCCTTCGGGGTCCATGGCGATGGAGAGGTGCACGTCTTCCCCGGCGAACGCCTTGTTCGACAAGTTGTAGATGACGCGCACCGCCTGGGGATGCACGGGGATGGTGTCCACCGCTACCGGGTGGTGATGCACCACCACCGCGTACGGCCGCTCGTTCACCATGACACGCACGTACCATGAGCCGTCATCGTTCTGGATGAACTCGTAATTGTTGTAGAGGAGCAAATCCTCTGGCGGTCGGTGTGCAAACCACGTCGGCCCGTAGGCGAAGCCGACGATGACTGCGAGGACGACGAGCACGGCTATCACTAAGGAGGTGGCCGGGTTGGCTGACCGTTCTTGCTCTCGCCGTTTCGAGGCCTTCTTCGTCCGCTTCTTCACAGGTTTTCTCTTCCGTACCATGTCGCATCACTCCTCATACACGCCGTAATACTCGTACAATAACCGGTCCCGTAGTTGCAGGAATCCTGATTGGTTGCCTATAAAGCGCAAGCAAGCGCCTTGCCGCTCGACCGCCGCTTCTTCCCCGGCCTCCCAGCTCAGCACAGGCACCTGCGCCGTCGCGTTGTCGCACGCAACGACCGGCAAGGCGTACATTGCTGACTCGTTCGTCACCGCGCTGATGACCGGTCTGCCCAATGAGGAGGAGAGGTCGAACCTGATGAGGTCCATCAATTGCAGGTTCCGCGCCGAGAGCGAGGGGTCGAATGTGATGATCACCGCCGAGCTGGACCGCAACAATGATGCCGCGTCGTCAGGCATGTGTATGGCGGCGACGCTCGAGGGCAAGTAGTAAAACTGTTGAAGCTCATCTCCCAGCTTCGCCGTGTAGGTCTGCGTCTGGTAGTCGAACGAGAAGGCCACCCCATGATCGGCGACGGTATTTCCCTGCGCACCCCTGCCTGACAAGTACACGCCAAAGCCAGAGGCGACCATGAGGAAGCTCAACACCGCTCCCATGAGGATCTTGTTGCGTCGCTCCTTCCGGTGTTGGATGCGCTGCAATGCCATGGGTGCGAGGGTGCGACGAGAAGTTTAAAAGGGTTACGGTGGGAACAACAACCTATATAAAAGAGGGTGGTCCTATGGGACAACATGGCCATCATCCCTGCCAAGCAGGTGAAGCAGCGGTTCAAGGAGGAGGCGAGCAAGGACCCGGACAGGTACTACGCGACGAGGGTGCTGCGGCAGGAGGGGTTCGAGCGGAGGAAGTGCGATCGGTGCGGCACGTATTATTGGAGCGTTGATGATACGAGGAAGACGTGCGACGACCCTTCGTGCAGCGGCGGCTACCGGTTCTTCGAGGATAACCCTGCGAGAAAACGCATGGATTATGTCGAGGTGTGGCAGGCGTTCAGCAAGTTGTTCAAGAAATTAGGGTATACGCCCATCGAGCGGTACCCGGTCATCGCGAGGTGGCGGGACGACACGGACTTCGTGCAGGCGAGCATCTACGACTTCCAGCCGTACGTCGTGTCCGGGGAGGTGGACCCGCCGGCCAATCCCTTAGTGGTGCCGCAGTTCTCGTTGCGGTTCAACGACATCGATAATGTCGGCGTCACGATGAGCCACATGACCGGGTTCGTCATGATCGGCCAGCACGCCTTCCTGCCAAGGAATGAGTGGGATCAGGACAAGCTGTTCAGGGACATCTATGCGTGGTTGCGCGAAGGACTCGGCTTGGCTAAGGAAGAGATCACCTTTCATGAGGACGCCTGGGCTGGCGGCGGGAATTACGGGCCGTGCATGGAATTCTTCTCACGAGGCTGCGAATTGGGAAACCAGGTGTACATGCTGTATGAATGGGCCGAGGAAGGAAACAAGGAGTTGCCGTTGCAAGTGCTGGACATGGGCATGGGGCTGGAGCGCGTCGCGTGGTTCACGCAAGGAGAAAAGACTATTTACGATGCTTCTTTTCCGACGGTTATGGATCGGCTGTTCGCCAGAACAAAGGTCGCGTATGATGAAACGCTCGTGCAACAATATCTGCCTTTCGCCGCTTTCTTGAACGCGGACGAAGTGGAAGACCTGGACAAGGAGTGGGAGCGCGTCGCGAAGGAGCTAGGGAAAAAAGTGAGCGAGATCAGGGATATCATCAAGCCGTTGGCTGCGCTGTACTCCGTGGCTGAGCACGCCCGCACCTTGTTGGTGGCATTGAGCGATGGTGGGTTACCGTCGAATGTCGGCGGCGGCTACAATCTCCGCGTCATCTTACGCCGCGCGCTGAGATTCATCGAGGAGTATTCGTGGGAGGTGTCATTGCCGGAGATTTGCCGTTGGCACGCAGAATACCTCGAGCCGTTGTTTCCTGAGCTCTCTGCGCACCTGGATGACGTGAAGAAGATACTCGAGCATGAGCAGCGGAAGTACGCGGAGGCGAAGCAGCGGAACGTGGCGCTTGTCAAACGGCTCAGCAAAAGTAGGATGACGACGGAGAAGCTCATCGAACTATATGACAGTTACGGCATCAATCCTGAAGTTTTCGGAAGTGTCCCTGACAATTTCTATGCGTTAGTTGCGGAAAGGCATGGTAGTGCAGAGCAGAGAACCGCGACGAAGAAGGAAACGCAGCTGGCATTGGGGAAGGTGAGCGCGACCGAAGCGTTATACTTTGACCATTACGATTATGTACAGTTCGAAGGCGTCGTGCTAAAGGTCATTGGCAACTACGTCATCCTTGACCGAACGGCGTTCTACCCGACGAGCGGCGGACAGGTGCACGACATCGGGTCATTGCAAGGACAAGCAGTGGTCGACGTGTTCAAACAAGCAACACCGCAAGGGAACGTCATCGTGCACACACTAAAAGAAAAACCGGGTTTCAAGGTGGGAGATACGATAGCCGGCAAGATCGATTACGATCGCCGGTTGCAACTGGCGCAGCACCACACCGCGACGCACATCTTGACGGGCAGCGCGAAAAGAGTGCTTGGCAATCACGTATGGCAGGCAGGCGCGGCGAAGACCACGGAAAAAAGTCGTTTGGACATCACGCACTACGAGCAGCTGACACCAGAGGAAGTACGAGCGATTGAGAAACTAGCAAACACTGTTGTCGACGAGAATCGTCCGGTGTACAAGGAGTTCATGGCACGGGGCGTGGCAGAAGCGAAATATGGCTTTCGACTGTATCAAGGAGGTGCCGTGCCGGGCAAGAAATTACGCATCGTGAACGTGCAGGACTTCGAAGTCGAGGCCTGCAGCGGCACCCACGTGAACGTGACGGGCGACGTCGGTCATATCAAAGTAGTGAAGACGAGCAAGGTCCAGGATGGCGTCGTCCGCTTGGAATTCGTCGCCGGCGCCGCCGCGGAGAAAGCGCTGGACGAGAAGATGACCATCATCCGGGAAGTGATCGCACTGGTCGGCGGCAGCGAGGAGCAGTTGCCCGGTCGCGTCAGTGAGTTGTTCCGGCAATGGAAGCAGGCGAAGAAGGGAAAACTAGAGAAATTAGAATTGAGTTCTACGGCCCGTTCTGACGGCGACGTCATCACAGAGATGGCGGCCGCGTTGAAGACGCAGCCGGAACACATCGTGAAGACGATCAAGCGGTTCCTCCACGATATCGAGCAGGAGACAAAGCATTAATCTTGTTGCTGCTTGCCGCCCTTCGCCAACAACGCAAGTAAGATGATGGCTAATCCTACGACGATGAAGCCGATGCCGTCACTGAACGGTTTCACCTTGGCGGTCAAGAAGATACCGAGACCGACAAGGCCGAATATTAAGCCCATGACTAATAAGACGACGGCCAACGCTTTCTTGATGATGCGCTCCGCCGTCCGTTCGACCTTCTCCTTCGCGTTGTCAATAGTAGCATCAACACGATCCTCGAACTCCTCCACTAAGACTTCGCCGAGCAATTCCCGCAACGCCTGGAAGATTCCCTTGAAGACCATCTAACGTCTCACCCTCTTGAACAAGCGTCCCAAGAAGTAGCCGCCGACGAACGCGACGCCGAGAGAAAGCAACGGGTTGTCCTTGACGAATTCTTCCAGTGATTCTTTGCGGTCACGAGCGTCGTCCAGCACGCCTTCACCCTTCTCCTGCAGGTCCTCGAGCTCGTCCTGCGCCTGCCTGATGAATTCCTTCAGTTTCTTGGCAGTGTCATCACGGCTTCTTGCCATGCGCTCACCTCTCCGCTGTATGAGGTGGTCGTCCTATAAAAATGTTTCCACAAAAAAGCGTTTCCACACGAACCGATAGGTTTAAAAAAACAGGGGCAATCAGGGCCATCACAGTTATCACAGCAACCGGTGATCGCCGCATCCACAGCGTCTTAGAAGAGCACGTGAGGGACGCCCATTGCCCTCGCTGCAAGAAACCAGTCAGCGAACCGTGGAAGTCGGAGTTCTGGGGCGCCATCCACTATATTACCATGAAGTGCGACCACTGCAAGTACCAGTTGTTCTACAAGGCAGACTTCATCAGCAGCGGAATCGGTGACTAACGCCGAGGCCGACCAGGAATCCCTTGCGCAACACGTCTTTCACACCGCATCACCCCTCATCGTCCGGAAGAACGTGCTGAGGAAAGCGAAGCATACGAGGACTCCCACGACGCCTGCGGCGACGCTGACGACCGAGACGCCGAGGACGAGCGGCGACTCTTCCCAGGACGCGAAGGCCAACGCTGCGAGGATTGCCAGGATGATGAGGAACAATGCTTGCCGGAGCATGCGCGTCACGCGGTCGGAGAACAATGATATCTGGTAGCCGATGCGTTGCAAGTCCTGCTCTACCCGCGCCGTGGTGGCGAAGTACTCCTCGGTCATGAGCGGGAGCCGGGTGATGAAGCTGCGCAGGTCGATGGCTTGCTCCGCCGCCTTGTGGATGAGGGTGTGTGCGTCGGTCTTCCGCTGGAGCAGCTCGCTGATGAAGGGCTTCGCGACGCTGAGGATGTCGAACTCGGGGTCGAGCTCCTCCGCCACGCCTTTCAAGGTCATGACGGCCTTGCCTAACAGGACAAGGTTGGTGGGCACGCGCACCTTGTGCTCGCGCGCCACGTGCAACGCCTTGAGGAACAGGCTCGCGACGTCTACTTGGTCCACGGAGACGCCGTAGTAGGGTCGGAGCGTGCTGATAATGTCCTCCTTGAGGTTGTCGGTCACGCCGTGACGGTCGAAGAAGTGCAGCTTTGCCATGGCCTTGATGACGCCGTCGGCGTCCTTGTTGATCAGGGAGAGGAAGAGGATGGTCAGGTCTTCCCTCATGGCCTGGCTGATTGTTCCCGTGATGCCGAAGTCAATCAGCCCTACCTTGCCGTCCGGCACGAGGATGATGTTGCCGGGGTGCGGGTCTGCGTGGAAGTAGCCGTCGATGAAGACTTGTTTGAGCACGATGTGCGTGACTTCTTTTGCTAGGTGTCGGCGTTGGTGCCGCGGCAGCTTTTTCATCGATGCCCGCAATGACTTTCCGGGGATAAATTCCATGGTCAGCACGTTCTTCGTGCTCCATTGCTCGAACGGCTTCGGCACCTTCACCCGTTTTATCCCTTTGAAGTTCGCCGCGGCGGTGTTCAGCGCGCGCGCTTCTCCTCGGTAGTCGAGCTCCTCCTCGGTATACTTGCGGAATTCTTCTATGATGAGCAATGCGTCGAATACTGCTGGCTTGAGGTGGTGTTCCAGCAGCGCTGCTAATCGGTAGAGGAGGAGCAGGTCGGTCATGATGGCTTCCTTAATGGTGGGTCGCATGACTTTGACCGCGACGTCCTCGCCGGTCTTGAGCTTTGCGCGGTGGACTTGTCCGATACTCGCCGCGGCCACTGGTTTGGTCTCAAAGTGGGAGAATATGTCGAGCAAGGGGTGTCGGAGCTGGTCCGCGACGATGTGCTTCGCTTTCTCTGAGGAAAAAGGGGGTACGCGTTCTTGGAGTTCTTCGAATGCTTCGCTGTACTCGTGTGGGAGCAGGTCTGGTCGTAGGCTGAGGAATTGTCCGAGCTTAGTGAACGTGCCGCCCAGTTCTTCGCACACCTTAACGAGGGCTTCAGGCGCTGGCGCTGTCTTCTTCGCGACGCCTTTGCGTAGCTTGAGCAGACTGAGCACGTAGCCGAGGCCGTGCTTGACCAGCACTGCTGAGATACGCTCGAGCCGTTCCACCTCTTTGATGCGGGAGAACAAGCCACTCATAGTTGTTGCTGAACGGTCCAGGTATAAAAAGGTATTGTTCAGTCGAGCTTGGTGAAGATGATCGGCTTGTCTTGGACGATGACGCTGTGCTCGTGCTGGGAGACGAGGCCGTCGTTCTGTTCTGGCAGGGGTGGGTGTGCTTGCAGGGCGCCGATTCTGTGGAGTTCTTTGAGGCCGATTCTGGTCTTCCCGGCGCCGTGGATGCGTTCCAGCCATCTCGCGGCGAAGGGGAGGCCGTGGTAGCTCTTGATGGTCTTGAGGAGTATGCGTGCGTAGGGGTTCCTCGTGGCCCGGTCGTGGGTATGAGTGTATATCGTCGGGTTGGCACTTTCGAAGATGGCTCCTTTGCCGTCCGTGGCGAAGGGTTCGATGGCAATGACTTGTCCTTCTTCGAGCTCGGTGGCGTCTTTGGTGTCCACGTTTGGGATTGCTGGTGGGGTGTGCACTTGGTAGTGGCCGAGGCCGTGTCCTGAGAGGTTGCGGATGGGTTGCAGATTGTAGGATTGGATGGTTTCTTGGATGGTCTTGCCGATTTCTCCGAGTGTGATGCCCGGCCTGATGATTTTTAGGGCTGCTTGTAATGCTTCTTTTGATGCTTTGGTGAGGTCGTCGTGGCTTCCTAAGTCGACGGTGATGGCGTTGTCCGCGACGCGGCCGTCGAGGTGTACGCCGATGTCCAGTTTTGCGATGTCTCCTTCTTTGAACTGGATGTCGTCCGTCGTTGTGGGGCAGTAGTGGGCTGCGATGTTGTTCAATGAGATCTGTGCTGGGAATGCTATCCGGCCGCCCATGTCCTGGATGTTCTTCTCGATGGCGTCCAGCACGTCGCGCATGCTCGCGCCTGCCTTGATGAGCTTTGCTCCTTGCAACAGGCAGGTTTGGGATATTCTTCCGGCTGCTTGGTGCTGCTTGATGACGTCTTGGCTGAGCATGGCGGTGTGTACTGGGCCGGGTTTATATGATTTTGGTTTAGTGATTGCAAACTATATAAATATAATTATTTTTTCATATGAAGAGAGTGCATATGAGGGAGAAATTTGATCTCGTCGCCGCCATCTTCAGCAGCATGAGTGTCGCTGCACGGTCGTCCACACGCTCGTCGGCATCGCAGCAATCTATACTATCTGGTTCTCGGTACGAGAATAAACGCGCATTTTTCTTTTTTATTAGTACAAAATCGCGACAATCTTACCCAACACTTGTGACGGCCTGACCTTGCCAGGGTCGCTCGTCGGGTTGTTGTCACCTTTCAGAATGAAGTACAACCCTTGCTCGTCATGGTCGACGTGCACGATCCTGTGGATGATGATGTCGTCGTTTCGTCGGTAGCTGATGATATCGCCGACCTGCAGTGATTCTGGCGGCACCTTGATGCGGACCGTGTTCGCTTCTTTGTCAAAGACCGGGTCCATGCTGTTGGTATCGGTGAATGTTGACCAGGTCGGGTCTTGGAGGTCCATGAAGAGCAGCCAGTCGTTCTTGTCTTGGTCTTCCAAGGTGACGTAGACGCCGTTCTTGTACACGTTGATGCGGTCTTCGGTGACGGTGTCTCCTGGTGAGGGGTGTTCTGCGGGCCCGTTGAGCGTCCATTCCTGTGCTGGGCTCAGCGTCGTGGTGAGGACGAGCGCGCTGGCTGCGCCGAACAGGAATATGGTGGTGAAGAGCGCGATCAGGACTTTCAGCTGCATGGCAAGGTAAAACAACTATTCATTTATAAATCTTTCTAATTTTTACCACTGAAGAGTGATTATTCTACGGTGAGCTTGACCTTCTCAGGATCATACTTCCACGACGCCGGCAACCGACCCGTACCCTTATAATACTTGGCCAGACGCATAATCTTGCTCTCCGTCAAACGCAGCCCGCGCCTCCCAGGCTGATCCTTATGATTCACGCCCAGATGCTTCCGCAGCAAGATCGCCTTCCTAATCAACGCCATCAAATCCTCAGGGATGTCACCAAGGAGCTTCTTATCCCTGAGAACCGAAGAAACACTCTTCCCCGTAACCAACTTCACATCAGGAATGCCGTACTCATCACGCAAATACGTCCCTATCTGCGAAGGAGACTTGCCCTCCTTAGCATACTTCACAATAAGCAACTCGACCTCCTTCGGCTTGTACTGCAACCACGTCGGCGACGACTTCTTCGACGGCTGCGTACTACCACTCCTTCCCTTATCACGACTGTGCATCCGTGCCATTTTCCAAAACCTTCCTCGGAAGAATCAACAATGTTCAACCGAGCATGCCCAAGCGCGCACCGAGGCATCTCTGGCACACAGAAACACTGAAGAATTTATAAAGGTTATGGCCTTCCCCCAGCGCATGAGCAGAGCAACACTCGCCATCATCCTCTCAAAGCTCAAACCGTTCCCAGCGCCGAAAACAAGCCTCGAACAATACCCGACGCCGTCAGAAGCAGCAGCCACCATCCTCTGGGACGCCCACACCAAAGGGCTCATCACAAGTAAGCACGTCCTGGACCTCGGAGCAGGCACCGGCATCCTCGGCATCGGCGCGATGGCACTAGGAGCGAAAAAAGTGACCTTCATCGACATCGACGAATCACTAAGAACAATCATCGAAGCAAACATCGCCACAATGAAACGCGAAGCCAACACCAGCACCGGCGAATATGACATCCGCGTCCAAGACATCACAGCAACAACGACAACAGCAGACCTCGTCATCAGCAACCCGCCGTTCGGCACCAAAGAGAAACACACAGACACCAACTTCCTAGAAAAAGCGTACCAACTCGCGCCTGAATGCTACACCTTCCACAAAAGCAGCACGGACGCCTACCTACGACAATGGTTTAACCAACAACAGATACGCATCATCCAACCATTCCCGTTCACCTTCAGCCTACCGAGCACCATGCAGCACCACGAAAAACGAGCGCATCACGTCGCCATCACCTGCTGGCACACACGGAAAGATTTATAAACAAACTGGCGGTTCTCCAAC
>WJKR01000036.1 GCA_014729015.1 Candidatus Woesearchaeota archaeon
GTCAAGGAATGGTTCTTCACCCACTTCAAGGACTACGCGCCGCCACAATACTACAGCATCCTGAACATCCACTACCGGAAGAATACGCTCATCAGCAGCCCTACCGGTTCTGGCAAGACCTTGTCAGCATTCCTTGCCATCATCAACGATCTTGTCAACAGAAGCCTTGCCGGCACGCTCGAAAGCAGGGTGTACGCCGTCTACGTCTCACCACTCAAAGCGTTAGGCAACGACATCCAACGCAACCTCTTGACCCCGCTCAAAGAATTGCAAGCGCTCGCCGACAAAAAAGGACAACAACTCGATATCCGCGTCGGCGTCCGCACCGGCGACACTACACCCTCGCAAAAAGCGTCCATGTTGCGGAGACCGCCACACATCCTGATCACTACGCCCGAATCGTTAGGCATCATGATCACCACGACCAAGTTCAAACAACACCTCGCACTGATCGACTGGTGCATCATTGACGAGATCCACGCGTTAGCAGAGAACAAAAGGGGTACGCACCTCTCGCTCACCCTTGAACGCCTCGAACGCGTCAAGCCAGGCTATTGCAGGATCGCGTTGTCAGCGACGGTCAGCCCGTTGGAAGAAATCGCGAAGTTCCTGGCAGGGCACGAAGACTATGGCTGGCGAGACTGCAACGTCGTCGATGTGAACGAGCTCAAAAGGCTCGACCTACAAGTCATCAGCCCGGCGCAGAACATCATTCGAGAAGATTACGAAGCCATCATGGAGAACACGTACAGAATCATCGACGACCTCATCCAAAAGCACAAGACGACACTGATATTCACGAACACGCGGTCAGCGACAGAAAGGGTCGTGCACCACCTCAAGGAACGGTTTCCCAAGCACTACACCGTGATCGATGAGAAGACTGAGAAGCCGGCAGCAGTCATCGCCGCGCACCACGGCTCACTATCGAAAAGCCACCGCCTCATGGTGGAAGAGCAACTCAAGGCGGGCAAGCTCAAAGTCGTCGTCTCCTCCACCTCGTTAGAACTCGGCATCGACATCGGTTCCATAGACCTCGTCATCCTGCTCGGCAGCCCGAAAAGCGTCGCGCGCGCACTCCAAAGGATTGGCAGGAGCGGCCACCAGCTGCACGAGCAGGCCAAAGGGCGCATCATCGTCCAAGACCGCGACGACCTGGTAGAGTGCGCAGTACTCCTCAAGGCAGCGTTGGAAGGCAGGATTGACAAGCTAGCCATCCCGAAAGGGCCGTTGGACGTGCTGGCGCAACACCTTCTCGGCATCGCGTTAGAAGAGCCCATCAGCATCGCCGGCCTCTGGAGCCTCGTCACCAGAGCATACCCTTACACCGAGCTGGACCGGAAGGACTTCGACAAGCTGCTCGACTACCTGTCAGGAGAATATGTCTCCTTGGAGCACCGCAACGTGTACGCGAAGATCTGGAAAGACCAAGCGAAGGGCATGATCGGCAAGAAAGGAAAGCTGACACGGCTCATCTACATGACGAACATCGGCACCATCCCTGACGAGACGAACATCAAGGTCAAGGCAGGAGACACGCTCATCGGTATGATCAGCGAGCCGTTCCTGGAAAAGCTGCACAAGGGCGACATCTTCGTCCTTGGAGGAGCGACGTATGAGTTCAGGCATGCGCAAGGGCTCACCGCGTTCGTGAGAACAGCGGCGGGCCAAAAGCCGACCGTGCCTTCCTGGTACTCCGAAATGCTTCCCTTGTCATTCGACTTGGCAGAGGAGATCAACAAGTTCCGGGAATACCTGGACAACTATTTCAAGGCCGGGAAGCGGAAAGAAGAGGTGCTGCGGTTCATTGACGACTACTTGTTCGTCGATGAATGGGGGAAGCACTCCATCTATGCGTACTTCTTGGAACAATACAAATTCGCAGAGATACCGCACGCCAAGAAGCTCTTGATAGAGCATTATGACGACGGCAGGAACAAGTACATCCTGTTCCACTCGTTGTACGGTAGGAGGACGAACGACGTGTTGGCGCGGGTGACGGCGTACGTCATCGCGAAGCTACAGCAACGGGACGCCGAGATCATGATTAACGATAATGGCTTCGCTGTCAGGACGTCGAGCCAAGTCCAGGCGAGCAGAGCCTTACGGTTGCTGCGGAGCGATGAATTACGACAAGTTGCGGAACAATCATTGGAAAAGACCGAGGTGCTGACGAGGAGGTTCAGGCATTGCGCCGCCCGGGCGTTGATGATCCTGCGCAAGTACAAGGGCCGGACGAAGAGTGTGGGCAAGCAGCAACTCAGCAGTAAACTCTTGTTGCACAGCGTCAGGCAGCTCGACCAGGAGTTCGTCATCCTCAAAGAGGCGAGACGAGAGGTGTTGGAGGACTTGATGGACGTGCAGCACGCCATGAAGGTCATCGAGCGCGTCGAGGAAGGGAAGTTGTTGCTCAAGGAGATCAGCACGAGCGTGCCGTCACCGTTCGCGTTCAACCTCATCCTCACCGGGTACGCGGACATCCTGAAGATGCAGGACCGGCAGGCATTCCTGAGGAAGATGCACGAGCTCGTCCTGGCGAAGATCAGCCTGGGCAAGGACGCGCCGAAGGAGTTGCTTGAGCAGGCGAAGCAGCACCCCTCGTTCACGTATGACGAGTACTGGCGGGAGAAGGAGAAGTACGCCTTGCTCACCGACGAGGAAAAGACTGACCAACTGCTCAAGGAGTTGAAGACCGCGGCGATCAAGGTCAACCTGGACAGCCAGGTCTACTACGACCTGCAGCAGCTCGTCATGAGGCGGAAGGAGACACAACGGCCGAGGACGAGGCAGCATCGTTACCGGCCGGAGACCGTCTCGTTCATCAAAGCATTATTGGAGAGCACCGTCCCCAAAGTGTGGACTGACGGCCTGGTCAGGGCGTTCAGGGACGCGTTGCCAGAACTTGAGTGGTGGGGGTAGACCACAAAGTATAAAAGAACACCGTTGCTCAAGTGGTGATCATGGCAGGAGCGCCGCAGATGGAGGTCATCACTAGCGAGCCGTGCCCGTTCTGCCATCACAAGACGCTGACGTTGCGGCAGGCGGAGCGTGAGGTCCCGTACTTCGGCAACGTCGTCCTGTTCAGCATGGATTGCGACCATTGCAAGTATCACAAGTCTGACTTGGAGCTCGAGCAGAGCGCGGGCAGGCCGATCAAGCATGCCTTCTCATTGGCGTCAGAGGAAGACTTGCGGGTGCGCGTGGTGAAATCGTCCACTGCCACGATCCGGGTGCCGCGTATCGGCAGCATCGAGCCGGGGGAAACGGCGAACGGTTATATCAC
>WJKR01000037.1 GCA_014729015.1 Candidatus Woesearchaeota archaeon
CAGGACCATGTACGGATGATTTCTTCACTCGATGGTGATTAAGAAGGAATTTTTATAAGCTCGCCGCTCCTATCTCTCCCGCATGCACCGTGACTTTTGGGTTGGGGATCCCTGTTATGTCGAGCCACAACAATACAAAGTAGCGCCCACCCCCTCATCACCTCAGACGCCCGCGGCTGCTATGCCATCGTGCTCTCCGACGGCAAGCACATGGGGCTCAGCCACATCCTGCCGGACGAGCACCCCCGGCATTACATCGACGGCATGCTCAAAGAGCTCGACACCGAGCGCGCCATCGAAGGCATAATCCTCACTGGCAACACCTCGCCGTCTCACAATCCTGACAAGCCCTGCCGGGATGCGGGCATCGATATCATCGACTACTTCCCCAAATCCCTCCCCGTCGTCGCCACGCCTACGAAGGTCCTCCCTGACATGCTCCGATACTTGTCCGCGAACAGGACTATTATCACCAACCCGCCCTACTCGGTCACCGTCCGCTATGATGAGGAACAGATATCCTTGCCGTTCCCTGCACGGGCTAAAGGCGGATAAGCTCGTTCGTGCTCGATCAAGAGATAGAGGAAGAGGACTTGCAAAAGAGCAGGAAGCGGCTGCGGCTTGTCCGGTCGGGTCATCCACATCACGGTCAATGAGACTGGGGAAAGCATTGTTTGACCACCACAGGACAACCCTGCTCACAACGTATAAATAGTATCTGCTGTTCTCTTCTCCCATGTTCATCGCCAAGACGTTGTCCTTCTATAAACAGGCGAATGTGCAGCGGGCATTAGTCGAGCAGGCACGGGACAAAGAAGTCTCGGTCAAGTTCCAGACCTTTTTCGGCAAGCGGCCGGAGACGTTGTACACCGAAGGCGACGTCCTTGATTTCGCGAAGAAGAAGGCTTCCAGCTTTCATTGTTCTGAGGAGTTATGGACGAATCCGTTGCACATTAAGACCGGGATGAGCCAGAACGAGCTCAAGGACTTGCGGAAGGGATGGGATTTGATCTTAGACATTGACTGCCCGTACTGGCAACTCTCTAAGCTGATTACGCACCTGTTCATAAAAGCGTTGGAAGCGCATGATATGAAGAGTGTATCTTCGAAGTACTCGGGAAATAAGGGTTTCCACATCGCCGTACCGTTCGAAGCGTTCCCGGAAACCTTTCAAGGGCAAGATACGAAAGACCTCTTCCCAGAAGCGCCGAGAAGGATTGCGTACTACTTGTTGGATTACTTGGCCAAGCATTACGTCGAAGCGCAGGGAGACTACTTCGTCTTTGACAAGCAATACAAGATTAGCAAAGAAAAACTCGCAAAAGCGCTCGGCAAGGGTGTCAAGGACTTCGCCGCGGCGCGTGGCGAGGACCATGAGCAGAGGATTCATTTGTTGTGCCGGTCTTGCGGCTACATAACGAGAACGACGGAACGGAAGGACACCTATGTCTGCCCGGTCTGCAATGGCATCATGCAGGAGGAACGCATGCAGCAACGCCGGGAGGAGCGCACCGACCGGTTCGACCCCTTGACCATCATCGACGTGGACACCATCCTGATCGCGCACCGGCACTTGTACCGCATGCCGTACTCGTTCCATGAGAAGTCTGAGCTGATCAGCGTGCCAGTGGAGAACTGCAAGGTGTTATCGTTCAAGAAGTCGCAGGCGAGGCCGGAGAACGTCGATTTCTCCGTCCCTTTCTTGGAACGCGACGCGACGCCGGGTGAAGCGACCAAGCTGTTGGTCGCGGCGTACGACTTCGACCCGCAGCTGGAGGAGGAGAAGGAGAAGAAGACCTTCGCCGTCCCTGAAGAAGCCGTCCCGGAGAAGTTCTTCCCGCCGTGCATCCGAGCGATACTCCAAGGCCTTAAGGACGGTCGTAAGCGGTCGATGTTCACGCTGATCAACTTTCTCAGGGGCTGCGGGTGGGGTTTTGAGCAGATAGAAGAGGCTTTGCACGAGTGGAACCAGCGGAATGAGGAGCCGTTGCGCGAGGTGGAGCTCAAGAGCAGGCTGCGCTATGAGAAGAACAAGCGGGAAGCGGCGCCGCCGCACAACTGCAAGCGTTACTACCAGGATTTCGGCGTGTGCCACCCGGATGAGTTCTGCAATCGCATCAAGAACCCGTTGCAGTATGCGAAGTTGAAGGCGGCGCGGGGCGGCCATGGCAAGAAACGCAGGGGGTTGACTGAGGAGCAGAGAGCGGCGCGGAGGAAGTATCGGGAGAAGAAGAAAAAACAGCGCACTTCATGATGCTGTTTTGTTGCTGTTTGCGACCGTGATTTTCTTTTAGTACCTTTTTTTTGGCTGTTGTTGTCCTTCACATTAGTTTCTATATAGTAATTACTATAGAGAAAAATATTAACGGCCAATTCTTTTCCACACGATACCTTTAAAAACACCCTCATGTTCTCCCCAACCCACGTCACCTTACCAGGATTGTGACGAGCACACCAGCAGCCTGAAAAGAAGCCCTTTTTCAGTACGCCACCAGCGTATTCTCAAGGGATGCTTCAGCAAAAGGCTGCACCAGGAACGCAAGATGCCCAAAGCGCAACGACCACGATTCGGCAGCATGCAATACTGGCCCAGGAAGCGGGCGAAACGAGCGACAGCCAGAGTGAGAAGCTGGGCGACGACAAAAGAAGCAAAACCACTAGCGTTCGCCGGCTACAAAGCAGGCATGACCCACGTCCAAGCGACGGACACGAACAAGCACGCACAACAAAAAAACCAAGACATCACCATCCCCGTCACCATCATCGAATGCCCGCCCATGAAGATCTTCAGCGTCAGGGCCTACAAGCCGCACGGCTACGGCACCGCCGTCGCCAAAGAAATAGTGCTGACGGATGACAAAGACCTCGCCAAGAGAATCAAACCCCCAAAAAAGCTCGAAGGGAAACTCGACGACCTCAAACCAGAAGACTACCAAGACATCACCATCATCTGCTACACCCAACCCAAGAAGATAGGCTTCAAGAAGAAACCGGACCTGTTCGAAATAAGGATGGGAGGCACCAACGAGGAAAAACTGGCGTACATCAAAGAACACCAAGACAAGGACATCGCCATCCAAGACCTCTACCAAGAAGGGGACCTGGTCGACACGCACGGCATCACCAAAGGCAAAGGGTACCAAGGAGCCGTGAAAAGGTTCGGCATCGGCCTCAAAGACCACAAGTCAGAGAAAGGACGACGCACCCCCGGAAGCCTCGGCGGCTGGAAAGGGCACGCGCACTTCATGTACCGGATCGCTCACGCAGGCCAGACCGGCTATCACCAAAGGACGCAATACAACAACATGCTACTCAAGCTCGGCGACGACACGGAAGCAGTACGCATCAAAGGCGGCATCGTCAAGTACGGCAACGTCAAGAATCCCTACACGCTGATCAAAGGAAGCATCCAAGGACCGAAGAAACGAGCCGTCATCCTCGCCAAGCCCGTCAGGCAGAAGAACCACGAGTCACTACCGACCATCAAGGCTATCAACAAGGACAGCAAGCAAGGACGATAACCATGCAGCTCACCATCATCACCCCCAAGAAGGCCTCGAAAGGCACGGTCAAGCTACCACGGCAATTCGACGAGCCCATCAGGGAAGACCTGATCAAAAGAGCAGTCCTCGCGCTCCAAGCCAACCGACGGCAAGACTACGGCGCGCACCCCGAAGCGGGCATGCGCCCCAGCGTCAGGATAAGCAAACGACGGCACCACTACCGCAGCACCTACGGCATCGGCCAGAGCAGGACGCCAAGGAAAGTCATCAACTACCGAGGCTCCCGCTTCAACTGGACCGGCGCGTTCGCGCCGCAGACCGTCAGCGGCAGGCGGGCGCATCCACCCACCGCGGCGAAAAGCTGGGCGCAGAAGATCAACGACAAGGAACGACGCAAAGCCATACGATCAGCCCTCGCAGCCACCATGGACAAGGACGCCGTCAAGCAAAGAGGGCATGCCCCACCCAAAGACTACCCCTTCATCATCACCGACGATATCGAAACCATGACCAAGACCAAGGACGTCAAAGAAGCGTTAGCCACGATCGGCATGGGCGACGAGCTGCAACGAGCGGCAAAGAAGAAGATCAGGCCGGGCAAGGCCACCATGCGAGGCCGCCGATACAAACAACCCACCAGCATCCTCATCGTCACCGGCGACGACGCCAAGCTCGCCAAAACCGGCATGAACATCCCCGGCGTGGACGTCGCCGTCGTCAACGAGCTCAACGCCGAACTCCTCGCACCAGGAGCCATCCCCGGCAGGATGACCCTCTACACAGAGGCCGCAATCAAAGCCCTGACAGAAAAAAAGTTCTTCACCGAGCAACGCGTGCAGCCGACCAAGAAAAAGGCGACGAAAACTGCTCCGAAGCAACCAACCCCGTCACCAGCCAAGAAACCAGCGACGAAGAAAAAGAAACCAGGAAAGGCCCCTGCACGGAAAAAAGCTTCCACTCCAACAAAAGACGCGGCAAAAAAGCCTGAGGTGAGCTCATGAGCGCTGTCATCAAATACCCGCTCGCCACAGAGAAAAGCATCCGGTTGATGGAAGCGCAGAACACGCTCATCTTCGTCGTCGCAGAGAAAGCGACCAAGCCGCAAATAAAAAAAGCGGTGGAAGAGCGGTTCGACGCGAAGGTCGAGGACGTCAGGACGCTCCACGGCCCGGACAACAAGAAACGGGCGTACATCACGTTCAATGAAGCGACACCAGCGATCGACATCGCGACCAAACTAGGGTTGATGTAACATGGGCAAGAACCTCATCCAACAACGAAGAGGCAGGAAGAGCGGACGGTTCCGCGCGAGATCGTTCGCCGCAGCAGGGGAGGCGCGCCTCAAGAACAAATCATCTTATGAAGTCATCGACCTCATCAACAGCCCCGGCCACACCGCTCCTCTAGCGAGGGTTAAGTACGACGACAACACCCACGGCCTGCTCATCGCTGCGGAAGGCGTCTACGTCGGCAGGAAATACGGCATCGGCGGCCAGGCAGCAGTCACGCACGGCAACGCGCTCCCCCTCAAAGCGATCCCCGAAGGCACCCCGATATTCAACATCGAGAACAGGCCCGGAGACGGCGGCATGTTCGTCAAGAGCAGCGGTGTAGCGGCCAAGCTCGTCTCACGCACAGAAGCAGGCGTCACGGTCAAGCTCCCCAGCAAGCGGAACAAGACCTTCAACCCTGAGTGCAAGGCTATCGTCGGTGTCGTCGCAGGCGGCGGCAGGCCGGAGAAGCCGTTCCTCAAAGCGGGCAACAAACACAAGGCGATGCACGCGCGCAACAAGTACTATCCCATCGTCTCAGGAAGCGCGATGAACGCGGTCGCGCATCCCTTTGGCAACAAACGGAGCCTGAGGAAATCAAAAGCGAAACCGACCGGCAAGCACGCCCCGCCAGGAAGAAAAGTAGGCGCGATCGGCGCGAAGAGGACCGGCAGGAAACGATAAGTGAAACGATTATGGCACGAAAAGAACACACCTACCGCGGCAAGACCGTCAAGGAGCTCCAAGAGCTCTCCCTCGAGGAATTCATCGACCTCCTCCCCGCACGGGAGAAAAGGACTGCGAACAGGATGAGCGACGAGCTCAAGCAGCTGTACGAGAAGACACAGGAGAGGGACAATGTGAAGACCCACCACCGGGAGATGATCGTCTTCCCCCACATGGTCGGGAAGGTCATCAAGGTCCACAACGGCAAAGAGTTCATCGACGTGCACATCATCCCAGAAATGGTCGGCATGCGCCTCGGACAGCTCGTCCTGACTAGGAAAGGCGTCAAGCACGGCGGACCAGGCGTCGGCGCGACCAAGAGCAGCGCTGCGGCGACAGTGAGATAACCATGGCAGACTACCATTATGCGTATGAAGGACCGACCGCCCACACGGCGAAGGCGGTGCTCAAAGAAGCGCCTATCAGCCCCAAGGTAGCGGTCGAGCTCAGCAGCTACCTCAAAGGCAAGACCACGGCCCAGGCGAAAGCAGTCCTGGAACGCGTCGTCAAGCGAGAGCAGGCGATTCCGTACAAGCGGTTCACGGACGGCGTCGGCCACAAGCGGGGTATGGCCGCGGGCAGGTACCCGGGCAAAGCGGCGAAGCACTTCCTGCAGCTCATCCACGTCGCCGAGGCGAACGCGAACCAAGCAGGGCTCGCCTCGGACCTCAAGATAATCCATCTCCTCGCGCACAAGGCGAGCAGCCCGTTCAGGTTCGGCAGGCAGCGCCGCCGCCAGATGAAGCAGGCGCACGTCGAGATCGTCGTCAAGGAGGTCGAGGGTGCCAAGAGGAAAGCGGTGAAGCAGCAGCTGTCGAAACCAGCGAAGGAGGGGTCGGTCGTAGACCAATCGGCGCCGGCGAAGCGACCCCCTGCGAAGAAGCAAGCGGCAAAAGCTTCGGAGAAGGAAGAACCAGCACGACCTGGTAAGAAGCAACCGCCGAGGCAGGAAAAGAAAAAAGCAACCTCCAAGCCCGCAGAGAAGAAGGGACAACAACCAGCACCGAAGAAGGAAGCGCCTAAGAAAAAAACGTCACAACCACAAACTACTCAACCATCACCGAAGGAGAACGCTCAACAATGATCGAACGAAAATTCATCTCGGAGAACATCAAGGAGTTCCGCATCAAGGAATTCGTCGCCGACCACCTCAACAGGGTCGGCCTCAGCGAAGTCAAGCTCCAACGGACACCGCTCGGAGAGAAGATCGTCGTGTCAGCGAGCAGGCCTGGCCTCGTCGTTGGACGAGCGGGCGCCAACATCCAGAAGTTGACGAAAGACCTCAAGGAGCAGTTCGACCTGGAGAACCCCCAGATAGAGATTGAGGAGATCAAGGAAATCAACCTCGACCCCGCCATCGTCGCGGAGACCATCGCCTCATCCATGGAGCGGTTCGGCGCCAAGCAGTTCAAGGGCTCAGGCCACCGCTCGCTGCGCAACGTGATGCAAGCAGGCGCCCTCGGCGTCGAGATACTCATCAGCGGCAAGGTACCCAGCCAGCGGAGCAGGACCTGGCGGTTCTACGAAGGTTACCTCAAGAAGTGCGGCGACATCGCGCTGACAGGCGTCAAGGTAGCGTACACCACCGCGTTCCTCAAGACCGGCGCCGTCGGCATCAAGGTCAGCATCATGCCTGGAGACACCAAGCTCCCCGACCGGGTCGAACTCCTCAAAGAACCAGAAGTCGTCGTCGAGGAGACTGATGAGCAGTCGGAGCCGCCAGCGAAGGAAGAGAAGACGTCCGAAGAAGCCCAATCGACGAAGAAACCGTCAGAACAAGCGCCGGAAGCAGAGGGAGAGAGGGGTGGATCCACATGAAACACAAAGAACTCTCCTCGCTCAAGCCAGAAGACCTCGCCAAGAAGGAACGAGAGGTCCGCGACGAACTCATCAAGCTAGAAGCGCAAGTGGCCATCGGTACCACGCCGAAGAGCCCGGGACAGCTCAAGCAGCTCAAGAAGACGCTCGCAAGGATACAGACCATCAAGAGACAACAACCCACGGAGGTAAAGGAACAGCATGCCTGAAATAGACCCCATCACCGGCCTACCCAAGGAGCTCGGCACGTTCGAGAACCTGGCGAAGGAACGCCAGAAAGTCACCGTGTCGACCACGAAGAAGAAATTCGGCAAGCAATACACCATCGTTGAGGGCGTCAACGAACACGAAATCGATCTCAAGGACTTGGCGAGGAAGCTCAAGGAGCAGTTCGCCTGCGGAGGCACGGCCAAGGACGGCGTCATCGAACTCCAAGGGAACCACACCAAGGCCATCAAAGGAGTGCTCGTCAAGCTCGGCTTCGCGCCGGACACCATCGACGTCACCATGCCCAAGCCATCATTCAGGAAGAGACGATGAAATCCCACCAGCACAACCTCATCGGCAAGCACGTCCGCGTCACGGACGCCAAGAACAAGACGCTCGTCGGCAAGGAAGGCGTCGTGCAGGACGAGACCAAGAACACCATCACCGTCAACGACCAGAAAATCATCAAGGACTACATCACCATCGACGGCGGAAAGAAGCTCATCAGCAAAACACCGACAGAACGAATCAAGGTGCACCAATGAAAAACACGAGCACGCGCGGCAGGACCTTCACCGGCATCGTCACGAGCGGCAAGATGCGACGCACCGTTACCGTAGCATGGACGCGACGCTATTACCTCCCCAAGTATGAACGGTACGAGAAGCGGAGGACCAAGGTCAAGGCGCACAACCCTGATGTCATCGACGCGCGCGTCGGGGACACCGTGACCGTCATGGAGACCAGGCCGCTCTCGAAGACGAAGCACTTCACCATCATCAAGAAGCACGAGGCCGTAGCCAGCGTGGACGCGGTCACTAAGGAAGACGTGCAAGAGGCGGTCAAGGAGGCCTCCGCAGAGGAGGAGCCGCAAGCAGAGGAGCCAGCGAAGAAGCGGCGGAAACCCACGAAGAGGAAGACCACCAAGAAGAAGGCCGCCAAGAAGAAAGCGAAGAAGAAGGCCACGAGGACGACGAAGAAGTGAACCATCATGAAATCGGTTAACGCAGCGGTCACCAAAGGGCTCTCCGTCGGCAGCACGGTAGAGGCCTGCGACAACAGCGGCGCGAAGACCATCAAGGTATTCAGCGTCAAAGGGCACAAGACCGTCAAAGGCCAAAACCCGGCCGCGGGCGTCGGCGACCTCGTGCAAGCGAGCGTGATTAAGGGACGGCCGGACATGCGGAAACAAGTCGTCTTCGCCGTCGTCGTCCGGCAACGGAAGGAGTACCGGAGGCCCGACGGCACGCGCGTCAAGTTCGAGGACAACGCCGTCGTCGTCCTCAAAGACGACAAGGGCAACCCTAAAGGAACGATTTTCAAAGGGCCCATAGCCAAGGAGGCAACGACGAGGTGGCCGGGCATCGCCAAGGTCGCCAGCATCATCGTGTAAGAGGAAAAAATGAGACCAGCATTCGCCACCACCTGGAAGGGCAGCGTGCAGCCGCGCAAGCAGCGGAAATACCAGTACAACGCGCCCTATCACGTCAAAGGAAGGTTCCTCGCCGTCCATCTCTCGCCGGCGTTGCGCAAGCAGCACGCCACCCGCGCCGCCAGGATCCGGAAAGGCGACAAGGTCAAGGTCCTGCGCGGCAACCACAAGGGAAAGGAGGCGAAGGTCGACCGCGTCGACCCCAAGCACACCAAGGTCTACCTCGCAAGGATCGAGCACAGCAAGCCCGACGGCACCAAGACACCCATCGGCTTCCACCCATCGAGCCTCATGATCACCGAACTGGACCTAGAAGACAAGAAGAGAAAAGCAAAACTGGAGAAAAAGAAGAAGAAGGAATGATCACTATGGTAAAGAACCACCTCAAACGCGTCCCCGTACCGACGACCTGGAACGTCCTGCGCAAGCAGCACACCTTCATCACCAGGCCGCGTCCAGGAGCGCACCCATACCACCTCGCGTTCAGCCTGAACACCCTGATGAAAGAAGTGCTCCGTCTCGCGGCCACCACGAAAGAGGTCAAGCGCATCCTCAAAGAGCAGGAAGTGCTGGTGGACGGCAAGCGGCGGCACGACGAGCGGTACAATGTCGGCTTCATGGACGTCATCACCTTCACCAAGACCAAGCAGTCCTACCGCGTCGGCTTCACCGGCAAAGGCAAGCTCACCGCGTTCGCCATCCCCGCGAAAGAAGCGAGCAAGAAGATCGGCAAGATCGTCGCGAAACGCACCAGCAAAAAAGGGAGGGCGCAGCTCTCGCTCAATGACGGACGAGTCCTCGTCGTGGACAAGGATGAGTATAACGTCGGCGACAGCCTCGTCATCACGCTCCCGAAGCAGACCGTCGCTGCAAGGTTGCCCTTCGCCGCCGGAGCGGCGGTCATCGTGCACCAAGGAAAATACGCCGGGCAGACCGGTACCATTGACGTGATAAAGGACGGAGAGGTCGTCATCACCACCGGGAAAGGCACCCTTAGTACGAAGCGGTCGTACGCCTTCGTCATCGGCGACAAGCGACCAGCGCTGACGTGTACACCATGAACGCCATGCAACGCATCCGGATAGAGAAGCTCACCCTGAACGTCGGGGCGGGGAAGGACGAGAACATGCTCAAGAAAGGGGAGAAACTCCTCAAGCACCTCACCGGCATCGACCCGGTCAAGACCATCACCAGGAAGCGGATACAGGCATGGAGTCTCAGGCCAGGGCTCCCCATCGGCGTCAAGCTTACGCTCAGAGGGGAACAGGCGCGAGAGCTCCTGCCACGGCTCCTCTCAGCCAAGGACAACACCTTGCAGGAGAACTGCTTCGACGGCTACGGCAACGTCAGCTTCGGCATCCCCGAGTACGTCGACATCCAGGGCGTGAAGTACGACCCGGACATCGGCATCATCGGCCTCCAGGTCAGCATCACCCTCGAGCGGCCGGGCTACCGGGTCAAGCGGCGGAAGGTCCAAAAGACCAAGGTCTCCCTGCATCATCAGGTCACGAAGCGAGACGCCATCGACTACTTGAAGAAGCACTTCAACATCACCATAGGTGAGACAGCATGACCACGACCAATCATACCAAGGTCCTCGAGCAAATAGGCCACAAACAGGCCAAGCACGAACGATACCAGAAGCACAACACGCCGAAAGAGCGGAAGCACGGCGCGGCCACGAAGCGATGCGGCCGGTGCGGCAGGACCAGGGCGCACATCGGCAAGTACGGCCTCAACCTGTGCCGGCAATGCTTCCGGGAGACGGCCGAGAGGCTCGGCTTCAAAAAATACAGCTAGGCATGCACCATGACACTCAACGACCCACTCGCAAACGTCCTCAGCCACGTCCTCAACTATGAGCGGACGGGCAACAAGGAAGTCATCACGAAGAACAACAGCGTCCTCATCAAGGGCGTGCTCCGGCTCATGCAGGACAACGGCTACCTCGGCAGCTATGAAGAGGTCGAGGACAGCAAGGGAGACCTGCTCAGGATACACCTCATCGGCGTCATCAACAACTGCAACGTCATCAAGCCGCGGTTCCGCGTGGGCAAGGATGGTTTCGAACGGTACGAGCAGCGCTTCCTGCCGAGCAAGGACTTCGGCATCATCGTCGTCAGCACGAGCAAGGGGCTCATGACCCACAAACAAGCGAAAGAGCAGGGCGTCGGCGGCACGCTCATCAGCTATTGCTACTGAGAAAAAATGGTACGAAGAGACTACCGGGAGACACTGGACATCCCCGACGGCGTCACCGTCACCGTAGCCAACGGCATCGTCACGGCCAAAGGATCGAGGGGGGAGCTGAGCAGGGACTGCCTGGCGCGCAGCGTCACCATCACCGCCGATGACAAGGCACTGGTCCTCGCAGCGCCGGCGACGGCGAGAAGGAAGAACGCGCTGTTCACGACCAAGGCGCACCTTAAGAACATGCTCTACGGCGTCAACGAGGGCTACACCTACAAGCTCAAGATATGCAGCGGCCATTTTCCCATGACCGTGACGGCGAAGGACAAGGAGCTCGAGGTCAAGAACTTCATCGGCGAGAAAGTACCCAGAACCCTCAACATCAAGGAAGGGGCTGATGTCAAGGTCGACGGCGACATCATCGAAGTCACCGCCAATGACAAGGAGCTCGCAGGACAAGTTGCCGCTGACATCGAGAACCTCACCAAGAGGCCTGGCTTCGACAGGCGTGTCTTCCAAGACGGCATCTACATCACCGACAAGCCGAAACGAACGATGTGATACAGCATGCAAGCACTCCTTGATGACAAGAAGGCCAAGAAGAAGAGGAACCCCCGCTTCACCAGGACAGACAGCCATAAGAAGCGGCGCCTCAACCCCGGATGGCGACGGCCGAAAGGGCTGCAGAACAAGATGCGGCTCCGCAAGAAGGGGTACAAGAAGAGCGTCACGTCAGGGTACAGCACCCCTGCGCGCCTCAAAGGAGCGACCGAACGAGGACTCGCCATCGTCACCGTCAACACGCTCAAGGAGCTCGAAGCGCTCGACCCGCAACGGGAAGCAGCGCTCATCGCCCGCATCGGTAGGAAGAAGAAGACCGCCTTGCTCGCGGCGGCGCAGCGGAGAGGCGTCACAGTCGCCAACCTCCCCCTCAAACGATACCAGGAAAAGACCTCGTCGCTCCTCAAGGAGCAGGAGGCGAAGAAGGCCGAGCTGCAAAAGAAGGCGGCGGCGAAGAAGAAGCAGGAGCGGGTGGAGAAGGAGCGAGAGGCCGAAAAGAAGCTGGCAGGAGAAACGACCGAGCAGGACAAGAAGCAAGAGGAAAAGAAGGAGCTTGACAAGGTCCTGACGAACAAGAAAGGGATGTGAAGATGAAGCTCGACACCCAGAAGAAGATCGCGGCACGCGTCCTCAACACCAGTCCGAAGCGGGTCAAGATAGACCAGACCCGGGCAGAAGACCTCAAGGAGGCTATCACCAAGACGGACATCAGAGGGCTGATAGGGGACGGCGCGATCAAGAAGACGCAGAAAAAGGGTGTGTCGCGCGCACGTGCCAACAAGCAGCTCCGGCAGAAGAGCAAGGGCCAACGAAAAGGCGCGGGCAGCAGGAAGGGCAAGCAGACCACTCACACGCCGAAGAAAGGGACGTGGATGGGTAGGGTCAGAGCGCAACGAGCGTTCCTCAACGAGCTCAAGGCGAGAGGCACGATCGACACGTCGACCTATGCCTTGTTGTACCGGAAGGCGAAAGGAGGCTTCTTCAGGGACAAGAAGCACATCAAGCTTTACCTCGAAGAACAACGACTCACCAGGAAGTGACTATCATGACCAGACCGACCACGAGGAGATCCGTCCCCTACCGCAGGAAACGGGCGGGGAAGACCAACTACAAGAAGCGGTTGGAACTCCTCAAGAGCAGGCAGCACCGGCTCGTCATCAGGAAGACGAACAAGCACGTCATCATGCAGATCGTCGATTACCATCCCGACGGCGACCGCGTCGTCGCCAGCGTGAGCAGCAAGCGGCTGGGACGCATGGGCTGGCAGCACTCGATGAAGAACATCCCCGCCTGCTACCTCACCGGACTGCTCCTCGCACGGGCGTCGAAGGAGCGCGACGTCGAAGCGGCGATCCTCGACCTCGGGCTCCAAACCCCTATCAAGGGGTCGCGGCTCTACGCAGCGCTGAAAGGGGCTATCGACGGCGGACTCGCCGTCCCCACTTCCGAGGACGTGTTCCCGTCAGCGGAACGCATCACTGGCGCCCACCTGCAGGACAAGGCGGTCGCAGAGCATTTTAACAAGCTCAAAGCACAGCTCACCACGGAATGATCATCATGGCAAACGACAAACATCGACGCACTCATGCGCGGGAACAACGAGACCCTCGGGCTTACCTCGAGGACTGGCAGCCGAAGACGGCGATTGGCACCCTTGTCAAGAACAAGGAGATAACTGACATCGACCAGCTACTCGACAAGGGGATTGCTGTCCTCGAGCCGGAGATAGCCGACTCCTTGTTGGAGCTCGAGTCAGAGCTCCTTCTCATCGGCCAGAGCAAGGGGAAGTTCGGCGGCGGCCAACGACGCGTCTTCCGGCAGACCCAGAAGAAGACCATGGAAGGCAACAAGCCGAAGTTCTCAGCATACGCGGTGGTCGGGAACAAGGACGGCCATGTCGGCCTCGGACTGGGCAAGAGCAGGGAGACCATCCCCGCCCGTGAGAAGGCGATTAGGAATGCCAAGCTCAACGTGTTCAAGATACGGCGAGGCAGGGGTAGCTGGCAGGATGCGAGCGCCGAGCCGCACAGCATTCCCTTCGCCGTGGAAGGGAAGTGCGGCAGCGTCGTCGTCAGGCTCATGCCCGCACCGAAGGGGAAGGGTCTCGTTGTGGATCAGGAGATCGCGAAGATACTCTCGCTGGCCGGCATCAAGGATTGCTGGGCGAAGACGCGCGGCCAGGCCAAGAACAAGGTTAACATGATAAAGGCTACTGAGCGGGCGCTCCGGCAGCTGAGCAAGATGAAGATCAAGGCGGACCAGGTCGACCCGTTCAACATCGTCGAGGGCAAGCTGCCGGGACGGGAACCAGCGGAGGGTGAGGACGCATGAGCGGCGCTGTGAAGAAGCCCGCTGCGAGGATCGCCGTCGTCCTTCTCAAGGGAAGGGTTGGCCTGCACCGGGATGTCAAGCGGACGTTGGACTTGCTCCGGCTCAGGAAGAAGCATGTGTGCGTCGTCCTCGAGGGCACAGAGGCCAACCTCGGCATGGTCAAGAAGTGCAAGGACGCCGTCACGTGGGGCGCGATTACTGATGAGACGTACAAGGAATTGGTCGACAAGCGTGGTAGGCGTGATAGGGACGGCGGGTTCAAGCCGTGGTTCCATCTCAGCCCGCCTAGGGGTGGCTTCGAGCGTAAGGGCACGAAGCGCTTGTATGGCGCTGGGGGCGCGCTCGGCGACCGCAAGGACAGGATTGATGACCTTATTAAGAGGATGGTGTGATGCGGATGAAGAAGCGCAGGAAGAACACCAGGTTTCGTGGCAGCAAGACGCACGGCGGTGGTAGTATGAAGAAGCGCCGGGGCGCGGGTCACCGCGGCGGACGGGGCGCTGCTGGTTCTGGCAAGCGCGGCGATGCGAAGAAGCCGAGCATCTGGAAGGATAAGCGCTGCGTGGGCAAGCGCGGCTTCACGAGCAAGTCACGGAAGGCGCGGGCGCCTATTACCATCGCGCATCTCGAGCGTTTTGTGCGTTCGTTGCAGCGGTCGGGCATCCTCGAGGAGCAGGATGACGTGTTCGTCGTGCACCTGGACAAGGCGGGTTATACTCGGCTCCTCGCTACGGGTAGTGCGACCAGGAAGTGGCGGATTACCGTGCCTGCCGCCTCGCCGGGCGCCATTGAGAAGATAGAAAGGGCAGGGGGTTCCGTGACGCTGACCGGACGGGCAGCGACGGGTGGACAAGAGGAGTGAGCAATGGCGTGGTATGATCGTTTTCTGACGAGCCTTCCCGAGGTAGCGTCTCCTACCCAGAAGCGGCTCGCTTTCAAGCAGAAGCTGACGTGGACGTTGACTATCTTGATCATTTATTTCGTGCTCGGCTTGATACCGGTGTTCGGCGCCTCTGCTGAGACGTTGCGGCAGCTCGAGTTCTTGAGCATCGTCTTGGGCGCGCAGTTCGGTAGTATCATCTCTTTGGGCATCGGCCCGATCGTCACGGCTTCTATCATCCTGCAGTTGTTGAATGGTAGCGGGCTGGTCAAGTTCGATCTGACCACTCCTGATGGCAAGCAGCGCTTCCAGGGGTTGCAGAAGGTCCTGAGCGTGTTCTTCATTATCCTTGAGTCGTTCATCTATGTCAATCTCGGCGGCATCTCGCCGAATCCTGGTGTCAGCCCGTTGTTGTTGGTGTTCCAGCTGTTCTTGGGGGGTATCATGATCATGTTCATGGATGAGGTGGTGAGTAAGTGGGGCTTCGGTTCTGGTATCAGCTTGTTCATCGCTGCGGGGGTGTCGCAGTCTATGTTCATCCAGTTGTTCAGTCCGCTCAAGCAGCAGGGCGTCGACTTCGCTGTCGGCTATGTCTGGCAGGTGTTCCAGGCGTTCATCAACCTCGCGCCCGAGGTGGCTTCTAAGGCGCTGGGCGCTATCGTCGCGACGCTCGCTGTCTTCGCTTTTGTCGTGTACGTACAGAGCATGAAGGTCGAGATCCCTTTGAGTTTCGGCAGGATTCGCGGTCATGGCATCCGTTGGCCGCTGAATTTTCTCTATACGAGCAACATCCCGGTTATCCTCGTGGCCGCGTTGTTGGCGAATGTGCAGTTGTTCGCGCAGCTCGTGAACAAGGGTGGTGTGTCGAAGATCGCTGCGTGGGTGTCTGCGCCGAACATCTTGCAGGCGGTCATCGATAAGAACTTGACTGGGCTCATGGCGGCGCAGGGGTTCGTGTACTTGTTGATCATGACGTCGGGCGCGGTGCTGTTCAGCTGGTTCTGGGTGCAGACGTCCGGGTTGGATTCGCGGTCGCAGGCCAAGCAGATCATGTCTTCCGGTCTTTCTATTCCTGGTTTCCGGAAGGACCAGCGAGTCTTGGAGCGGTTGCTGGATCGGTACATCAAGCCGTTGACCATCATGGGCGGTATCGCTATCGGGTTGCTCGCGGGTCTTGCTGACTTGACCGGTGCGGTCGGTACGGGGACGGGTATCTTGTTGACGGTCATGATCGTGTACAGGTTGTATGAGGAGATCGCGAAGCAGCACATGTATGACATGAACCCGATGATGCGGAAGTTCATGGGCGGATAGTTCTTCCACTACCTTTAAATAGGATGGGTGAACACGTGTTCGTATGGTGTTGGAAAGCGTCTTGGACCCGGTGTTCTCGCCGTTGTTGACTTTGCCTTCGTGGCTCGCTATTCTTATTATCAGCGTGGTCATTACGACGTTGACGACGATTGCTTACAAGTACTTGACCGATCAGACCAAGATGAAGGCGTTGAAGAAGGAGATGAAGGGTGCTCAGAAGCGGATGAAGGAGCTCTCGAAGTCCGACCCGCAGAAGGCGATGAAGATGCAGAAGGACATGATGGGTAAGAACATGGAGCTCATGAGGCACAGCTTCAAGCCGACGTTGTATACCTTGATTCCTATCATCATTATTTTTGGTTGGTTGAACAGCCACATGGCTTATGATCCGTTGTTGCCGAACGAGCCTTTTTCCGTGACGGTGGACATGGACAAGGGCACGACTGGTTCGGTGGAGATAGATACCATTCCGGAGTTGCAGTTCGCCAAGGATGAGACGTTGGTGAAGAACGTCACTGATGGGTCGGTTATGTGGACGATGCGGGGCGGTGCTGGGGAGTATCAGTTGACGTTCACGCATAGTTCCGGCAGCCAGGTTGACCAGGAAGTCTTGGTCACTGATGAGCCGGGCATGTATGAGCAGCCGTTGGTGAAGATCCGTCAGCAGCCGTTCAGCACTGTCAAGATTAGCAACGACAAGATCAGGCCGTTGGAGGGTTTCCCTCTCGTCGGGAATTGGGGTTGGATCGGTATCTACATCATTTTCAGTTTGATTATCAGTTTTTCTCTGCGAAAAGCGTTGAAGGTCGCTTAAGTAATGAACTTGGCGCCGGGATTATCTTTGAATGCTTGATCGCTGGTGACGAAAGGAATGTTGTGTTTTCTTGCGTGGATGTAGCCTATTGTGTCGGCTATGGAAAGGTTATCTTTCTTGTTTTCTTCTCGAATGAGCGGGGATTATCGTTTTTGGGGTTGTTTTATGATGGCTTGTAGAAGGAGGAGAGGTGCAATAAAGCCTTACGAGTGCATGTCCAGTGGTTTTTCTAGGATGTCCGGAAATCCTGCACCATAATTTAAATAAGACAACGACTTCTTTTCCAACCATGGATGTCATCATCGCCAACGAGCACCTGCAAGAAACGCTTTCCTTCGCTGGGAACTTAGGCAACAAAGAACTCGTTATTCTGCATGAAAAACCAGGCGTAGTCACAAAAAACAAGCACAAGACCGCGTTGTTGGTGAAGAACACGAGAGAAGCGCAGCGATACCACTGCAAATATGATTATCTCTTTGGCTTGGCGACACGGGAACTCATCGAGAACAAACTAGTGTCGCACGTCTTCGGCGCGGAGACGATGGAAGCGAAGGATAAGACGCACCGACGAGGATCAGGCATGAACCAAGTGCTGGCGAAATTGATTGCTGAGAAAAAGAAAGTGTATTGTTTTGACTTGCGATTATTGTTGGAGAAAGACCAAGCCGCCATGCTGGGCAGGATGCAGCAGAACAAGCGATTGTTGCAGAAGTATAAAGCGAAGACTGCCTTGTACTCGTTCGCTGAAGAACCACTAGGATTGCGGGCAGAAAAGGAGAGGAAGCTGTTCCTCGAAGGAACCGTATAAAAAGAGCAAACTTTTTAAAGTATCGCCTGCACGAGTAACCAGAAAAAGAGGGCTTGAGGGATGAGGTGTGAAGACCGGTAAGGGTGTTCTCAAGAAAACAGGACTGTTGCTTATCATCTTATTGCTCACGCTACTCCTCAGCGTCGTCGTAACAGCAACTGTTTTTGACGAGGGTGGGAGCTCGACGATTCCTGACTGTTCGGATGATGCTTCTGCAAACCAGTTCCAAATATTTACCATAGAGCCAACTAGCCAGAGTAGATTACCTCATGCACTCACCTGGGATCTCGAGGGTGCCCGTTGTCATACACACGATTGGGAGTCGTTTAAGAAGTGCGAGAAGGACTTAACTAATAGCCCATCATATTATCTCGATCCTTTTAAGGATAATTTCTTTTCTGATGACACAGACTACTTCTCTGAGGGCGTGCCGAACCCTTCAAGGAATCCCTACTCCGGGAAGTGCTGGGACTCATCCTATATCATGCTGCAGGATTACTTTAACACAGGGATCATACTCGGAGGATACCTCTATGTCACTGACGAAGAACCCACCATCTATCAATGGTACCGAAGCAGCGTGCACACATATGCTGGTTGTGGTAAAATGGAAGCCGCTACCTCTTTCGCTCTGATCACTGTTCACAACGTCGACACCGACCCGGACAATGATATACCTGATGGTACCATCCTGTACGATGATCGCGTCGAGTTCAAACCTCATGCCGCTTCGTGGCAACAATGTGCAGGCAGTGAATGGAAAGGGATGGAGGACCCTGATATAGGAGCCCAGTTCACGCTTGACCGAGGCGTCTACTTCATCACCATCACGTACGAGATGGAAAGTGCTGATTATGATGGCATTAATGAGAAAGGTTTAGGAGAAACGCGCTTCCTGCTCTCGGATCAATCAAACCTTAATGATAACCATTTACCCTATAATCATATTGATAATACTGATTTCGTGATTAAGAACCACTGGCTCGCATATGGTGACGTCAGGTCCGAGGTGCAACCAAAAATAGACCTCGATGCTTCGGAAACGTTCTGTGAAATCGCCAATTACGATTACGAATCAAGTGTTGGGAAGGATTATCGTTGTTGTGGTGATGACGACTACGTCGACAAGGACTATGTTGAAGACGATTATCGATGCGAAAAAACCAGTGATGGGTGGGAATGGGTCGACGTCGACCTCTCCACTATCTGCTATGAGGCTTCTTCCCAACAAGACGGAAGCACCCCTTTCAAAGAAGCGGCTGTGGCGGCAGGCGTCGACGCAGCCACGCTTATCAGCGGAGTCCATAATGGCAGCGACGGTTGCTGCGGTGACGACCAAGGATTCGCGTGCAAAAAGTCTGACGACATTACTTGTAGTGACCTAGAAGCAAGCGCTTGTGCAGGGCTAGAGCCCTATGGCTGCGAATGGGTGGAGATATACCTGCCAGAACTGTGCAATGTGCCGACAGAGGACGCCCGGACATCCTATTGTGCCAATTATCAAAAACAATGTGCAGGAATAAGTGAAAGCTATACTTGTGGTTGTAAGGATGGATCGCCAGAAGGTTGCATCAATTCCCGAAGTGTATGCTCGCCTGATCCCAATCTAAACTGTGAGGGAAGCCATTGCGAAGGCACCTTCGACCACCCAGGAAAATGCAACACCTTCTCTACCGAAGAGGGCTGTCCTGACATCATATGTACGTGGACCGAAGTCGACGAGCAGGACTATGGCTACCTCTATGACAACACACTCCTCTGCCTGGATGACTATGATAGTTCTAGAACACCCCCCATTATTTATGACGGCTCCGGCGATTGGAACTGGTGGGACGTCTCGGAAACAGCGTACCAAGTCCATCTCGTGGACGGCAATGAGCCTGATGACATTGATTATCTCTCCAACCGCGAGGACTGGTTTGTGTGCAAGGCTGACCAAGAAGGCGTCGATATGTCTTCGTCGCCGGCAGTTGTGGGAAACCTCGAGCATCCTCGGGCGCCCAGCGGCGTCACCCTCGCCACGATGTGCGTACCGCACGAAGCGCTCGAAGACATCGCGGTAGCCAACACCTATGAGGGTGACACCTGGTCGAACTTCCTCTTCACCACGAAAAACTATTGCACCGAAACCATCGCTTCTTCCCATAACAATGATCCTGTGCAGACATACAATAACTATCTCAATAAGAATTATGATTCCTATGCAGGCTATACCATCGATCAGATAGCAGACAACCTCATCGGCTGCTGCTACACGGATTTACAATCAATGCCGAAGGAACTCCCCGATATAGACACCCTCCATGATCCCGCAGTGTTCTTTAATCGGAGCCTCGGGTATGACTGGTGCTCGAGCATCACGTGCGTCGCCGACCAGAATCACGAGCTCTCAGAAACATCCCCTGGCGAGATAGGGAACGAGCCGACCACCAGTTTTAGGCCGAAAGAGGACTCTCACCGGTTCCCCGGCAACCTTCTCGCAGGAGAATCATTGACCTGCCAGCAGATTGCGAGTGGAAAGGACTATAATGAATGCACTGATGGTTCGAAGTGCGTTAGTGGTACGTCATACGTGCTGAGCGACGGCGACATCTGCTGCGTCGAAGGCACGTGTGAAGACCCAGATGACATCACCTGTGAGGACATCGCCGAAGAAGGAGAGCAGTACTACACATTGCCTTTCTCAGGAGACTTTGCAGCATTCGAATGCTCAGAAACGGTCGTGGACGCCGGCGCCGAACAATGCTGCTTTGGAGAACCCGTGCCGCCAACACTGGACGTCAAGCTGTTCTCCTACATCGATAATGAGGCCCTCATCTGCCACGAACTGCCTAACGGGCGATCAGCGTTCGCCGAATGCTGCTCAGACCAGTACTGTTTTAACGCCCAGACATGGTCGGATCTCAATGACAACAACGGCCCGGACAACGGCCGCGTCTTCACCGAAGGGTCACAATTGCAGACCATCCTTAGCTTCGACCGCCTCGGAGAGGGCACCATCCCGAAAGACCTCATCTGGGAATACACCTTCACGACGTACAAGGACAATCCTCAAACTAAGATTATTATCAATGGGGAAGACCTCCGCATCCGCGATGAGTATCGGAACTGGTCTGATTATGATTATCTCACGTTCGACATAGGCTACGAAGGTTTCCTCGACCTCGCTAACATCATACTCGATAATGATACTGATCGCCAGACCGTGCCGTCCGCATCGACCAGGAACTTCACTCTGGGTAGTTATTCGCTCATCCCCGGCCTCCCGCCGAACAGGTGGCACCATGTCATCATACCTCTTGAACAATTTAACCAACAGACTAATAGTCAGGTCGGCAGGTTATACTTTACCATCAACAATACCCAGGAGTTGTCGGACGCGTTCGTCAGGGTGTGGATGGACAACTTCGTCCTGCACAACGACACAATGAACGGTCCTGACACCCCTTACTGCTCTGGCCGCTACCGGCAATGGATCGATAACTTCTCCATCGGGGACTACAATTATGACAACCAAGTAGACGAGAACGACATCAATGACTATGGTCCGCCCATGGTGGCGTGCGACGCGCAGATGAGCTTCGAATGGACAGGGACGGAGTGCTGCGGCGCAAAGACGACCAAAGTTACTGTCAGTGATTACTCTACTGCGGAGTTCTACAACGACACCTTTGCCGGTTGCTGGGCCGGCGTCGCGGTCAATGACGGTCAGACCGTTGCGCAAGCGTTCGGGAACAACGTTGACTACTGGCCGTACGTGCTGTACCACGAAGGAGACTTCATCAGCTGCAACACATCGATTATTAAGTCCGAAGATGTCGGTGGTAGGACTGTGGGCACAGATTTGGATGCCGACATCCCTGTCAGCAATGCCGACCTGTACGAGCAGTTTGACGATTGGTACTGCGACACGGCCCCGTCAGGGAGGGTGTGGAGCAAGCAATCAACCTGTGAAGATAATCCGAACACGAACTGGACGGGTACGCGGTGCTGCGGCTTGTGGACCACGAACGAGCAGGGCGAGTACTACAATGATACCTTGATGGGTTGCTGGAACGGGACAGCAGTCCTTGACAATAAGGTCCCGCCTGACAACCAGTCCATCCTCTACTTTCACAAGCATTTCTGGAGCTGCAACACCAGTATGACATTCACTGATATCATTGGCGTAGGTCACACCACTGATGAGGGAGGGGACATCAACCTCACCCAACCGTTCACCATGCTCGGCGACTGGTACTGCGACCCAGGAGATACCAATATGCCTGCTTCCTGGAAGCCGCTCAGCGAGCTCCAGCGGAACCGGTTGTTGGTCAGCAAGCTGTACAGCTTCACGGAGCAAGGCTGTGACTCGTTTGATTTGCACTGCGATGACTTCGACACGGCCATGACGAGCTCGTCGCTCATCAACTTGTCCAACGTAGGTGAAGAGATGCAAACCAAGCCGGAGACGGCGTGCGTGCTTAAGTGTTATCAAAAAGACAGGAATAACGAGCTCTTCGTCTCCCAAATCACCTTCGGCGTTCCGCTCGGCGAAGCCATGGACCAGGAAGCCTTCTTCAGTAGCCTCACCGCGGCGTTCTATCCGCTGAACGGCACCGACAAGTACGGCTATTATCATGTCAACTGCTCCAAGGACGCTGAGGAGCAGCCTTTGCCGGATATCATCATGCTCGGCTCAGGAGCAGACCTGTTCACCGACTGCTACATCGACGCGACCAAGCAAAACAGCTACCTCCACGTGTCGTACAACAAGCCGTTGAAGCTCGCGCTCATCACCATGGAACAACCTGAAGAGCAAGGGTTCCTCATTGATTTCTGGCAGGCCCTCACCATGGAACAACCTGAAGAGCAAGGGTTCCTCACTGATTTCTGGCAGGCCATCACCGGCTTCTTCAGAGGACTCTTCGGCAATGAGGGGGGAACAACCAACCAGGCGGCGCCGACCGTACCTATAGAATCCATCTTCCACTCAGACTTCGACCACGTCTACCTCAGCAGGCGAGGCGATCAGCGCATCATAGGTATCAAGGAAGAGGCTGATGGTACTGTGCACGTCAGGGTTGATTATCACAACCTGAGCGTGAACGTCCTGCCATTGGTGCATGCCTATCACTACCTCGGCCTGGATGAGAGCGAAGCAAAGGTGTGCACGGAGAACTACACGCAGACCGTCTACCTCTCATACTCTGACTCCATCAGCGACGATGTGGACTGGCGGTTCTTGACCAGTAACCTGCGCCTCAACGCGTCGACTACGCGGAAGGATTTCGGCGAGAGCGAGAACAGCTGCTTCTTACACAACGGCCAGATCGACAACGATGATGAGGAATGTGATGACACGTACGGCGGGGACTACGGCACCATCGTCGCCTTCTCGTCTTCGCTTGATGAGGATGATCGCTGGTGCTCTGCAGAGAAGGATCGGGAGAAGGGCTGCACTGACGGCAAGCTGAACGATTCGGCCTGCGGTGTCGAGCGGTACTATTTCTTCGTCACGAACAGTACCTATACAGGTAATCTTGGAGGGAAGGAGAGTGCTGATGCCGCATGCCTCGGCCGCGCCGAGCAAGCATCGTTCTTTGAAGACATCCTTACCGACAATGAGGACCAAGCGTATGCCATCGTCTCTACCCAAGAGATGTCTGCGAGGGCGCCGTTCGCCACCACCCGGGACGCGCCCGTCTTCATCCACCTCTCTCCAAGAGGTAATCTTTCGCTCGGCACAATCGCAGAGCTTTTCCCTGATGTCAGTGCGTCGAGTGCGGGTTATAAGTACACCGATACGTTGCTGTACAACGCGTCAGGTGATGAAATATCAGATGATGAGTATTTGCAGTATGTTTGGACTGGTTCTGACTGGAAAGGATTACTGCACCATGTCCGCAGCATCAACTGCGACGACTGGACAAGTAATGAAAGTGGGGTTTACGGCTCTGTCGGCGCCCCGTTCCGCGCGGATATTCCGAGCCAATGGATTTACAACAACAAAGAACAATATTACTCTAAATTCCAATGCTCGACCGAGAAACGCCTCATGTGCCTCGTCCCTGCATATTGATGAGTCATAAAAAACCGAAGCACATAAAAACCTCGCATCCTTTTGTCGTTCTTGATGAGAAAACCGCGCTACGCAGGACTCTTCTATGAGAAAGGGGAAGTCTCCTTGAAAAAGCAGCTTCGGGAGTGCTTCGAAGGGCCGCGGGGACCGGGAGCGCTGCCGCCGGAACGACAAGCGGAGAAGAAAGCAGCGTTGCCCCAAGCGGTCATCGCGCCGCACGCCGGCTATCAGTACTCGGGCGCCTGCGCGGCGTGGAGCTACAAGGCGATGGGGGAGGCGCCCTTGGCAGACGTCTATGTCATATTAGCACCGAGCCATCACGGCAGCAGCTCAGGACTCACCCAGCAGACGTTCGAGACCCCCTTGGGACTGGTCAGGGTGGACCAGGACCTCGCCAGGAGGCTCTTGGAGAAAGGCACGATCAAGGAGAACGACGCCATCCACGAACAAGAGCACGCCATCGAAGTGCACCTTCCTTTCTTACAGTTCATCCACCAGGACGTGATCGAAAGGGTGAAGGTATTGCCTCTTCTCGTCAGCCAAGACGTGGACCTCCAGCAGTTAGCGGTTGACCTCAAAGAGGTATTGGTGGACACAGAGAAAAAGGCGGTCATCATCGCCTCATCAGACTTCACGCACTACGGCCGGCACTACCATTACGTCCCGTTCGAGGAGAACGCGCAGGAACAGATAGCGGCCTTGGACAAGGGCGCCATCGACTTCATAAAGACAAGAGACCACGAAGGATTCTTGCAATACGTCGGTGACAAGTCAGCCACGATTTGCGGCGCTCATCCCATCGCGTTACTGCTCAGACTGGTCAAGCCGGGCGACGTCTTATTAGAGCAATACTATACTTCTGCGGCCATCACTGGCGACCAGAAGAATAGCGTGAGTTACGCGAGCATCGTCTTCATGTAGTTGCTTCAATGTGTTTCTTCAGTATGTTGATGTCCGTTCGACGTTTTCGAGCAAGGTTTTCGCCCTTTCCACGTCTTTCTCCTCTTTAGCTTGCAGGCTTCCTTCTTCAATGCCTTGCTTGTACACTTCCTCGAGGTTTTTTATGTTTTTCATGCGTTCACTTGTGCTATGTCGTGTATGTTCCCTTTCACGAAGTATCCTTTTGCCACGTTCTTGAGGAGTCCTGATGGTACTTGCTTTGCGTGCTTCAAGGCAGGATATGCGTACACTTCGAGTGTTCTCGCCGCCCCTTGGAATCCTATTCCTTTCCAGAGCATCCCGTGCCTGAACGCTTCGGGGTTGCCGAGGATGAAGATGTCTACGTCGCTGTTCGCGTGCCAGTCTGACCGGGCGAAACTGCCGAAGATGATGACGGCCTTTGCTTCAGCCAGTGCTTGTAGTTTGGTGAGCAAGCCCGAGTCGTAGAGCTTGTGTAGTGCGTAGAGTTTCTTCCTCGTGCGGTACGCGTCTGTTTCGTGATTGCTGATGAAATAGGGCATCTTCCCTCTTGGTTTCACTCGTCTGATGATGGTTTCCGCGAGCAGCTTCTTGAGCCATTTGTTCGCGCTGGGCTCGCTGATATGTGCTGTTGTGGTGATGTCTGAGAAGTGCCAGTGTTTTGTCGGCTCGTTCAGGAAGAGTTCAAGGACCCGTTCTTCTTTTGTCGGCAAACCCATTTTACTTAGGTTAAAGCTAAGTATTATTAATAGTTTTCGCATACTCACCGATAAGGAACAGACGCGTTTCAAATAGCTGTTGCCTGCACCTGACCAGTGGCACCAGCCAGTAACATTTTTAAACCATCCTTGTCCTTAGACCTCCATGGGCAAAAAGAGGTGGCATTCTCTCAAAGCACAAGCAACGCTCTTCTTCATACTCGGCATTGTCTTATTAGCGGTGTTCAGCTTCGCCCTGTACGCGAAGAGCCTCATCGTCACGGAAGAGATGAGGAGGGAGGCCGCCGCCATCCTGACCGACGCCGTCCAGACGAACAGCATCAACTACTACGTCGGGGGATGCCTCGAACAAGTCACCGACGACGCGCTCTACCAGCTCGGCAGGCAAGGCGGCAGGCTCGACTTCACCAACGACCAACCATGGAAGGACTACTACGTCCTACGGGAAGGCGGCAACGACACGAACATCAGCTACGCCATCAAACCGAACACGCGCTGCGACCGCGTCGTCAGCCTCGAACCACCTTACTACCCAGTACACGACACCGCCATCAGCGACTACACCCAACAGTTCAAGACGCTCGGAGACGAGCAATGCAAATACGTCAAGGACGCGGGGTTTGTCGGGATGAACACGCTCTTACGGCTGTGCTACCAGTACGGCGAGAACAACCGGACGAGCAGCGCCGGCCAGACGTTCGCCTGCGACCCGCTCTACACCATCCGCACCGAGAACAACATGCAGAGCAGGCTCCAAGACCATATCTCGGCGCAGATGCAGGAATGCGTGGACTTCTCCGTGTTCACCGACATCCTCGGCCACAACATCACCGTCAGCGACGACGAGGTCGACACCACCATCATCTACGCCAAGGACGCGGTCATCGCAGTCGCTACCTATCCGTTCACCGTCAAGGTACGCGGCCGCCGCGTCAAGGTCGAAAAAGACTTCACCTACACCTCACCCGTCAAGCTCCACGACCTCTACGCCTTCCTCATAGACGTGCTCAGCCAGGAAAGCCAGCGTCCTGACTACAACCTCGAGCGCGCATACAAAGCGACCGCGACCTGGGCGCTCTACCACGACGACTGGAACGTCACCTTCCTCCACCCCTTATGCGGCGCAAGCGAACCCATGACCTGCCCGGACAATCCGGACGACGATGACTACGCCTCCTATGACTATGTCATGCGCGTCGAGGACATGGACGTCAGAATCAACAACGAGTCCTACATCTTTCAGGTCGCCATCGACAACAGGAGACCAGTGCTCGACTACTACCACACCGGCAAGGACTATTACTACGACCTCATGACCACCTATAACCAGACCGTCATCCTCTCCCCGCAAGGCTACGACCCGGACGACACCAGCATCAGCTACTGGTACGAGGGGTGGAAGGAGACCGAGGACGCGACGTTCGACTTCAGCTGTTTCGACGACGGCGGCGACGCGGAGAGCTGCGTGGAACGCGAGATGGATGTCCACCCGCAGAACTGGTCGAACTCCTCGTTGTACAAGAGCACCGGACGGGAAGCGCAGCTCGCCAACCTGGCCCGCGACGACACGGGCGGTCACAACGTCACCGTCTACATCAGCGACGAGTCAGGGCTCCTAGACTGGCAGGTCATCAACATCCTCATCTTCGACCTGCCCGTCGCCATGGCGAACGGCACGAACAACATTCCAGACATTGATGACCGCCACGCCAGCGTCGAGGACCCGTACGTGCTCGATGCCACCGCAAGTATCACGAGCAAGATCCTCGACCAACCGCTGTCCTGGTATGACTGGGGGGCGACGGCGGACTCGGGAGAATTGTTCCACGTCACCTTTACCAGTGACAACACGGAAAACCCCGCATCTGTCATGATACCCTACGAGGTCGACGAGGACGACGGCCTGTGGCGACCCGTCACGTTCTACAACTATACTGATGGCGAGGTGCAGCCGAACGACATCACACGCAGACACTTCACCATCAACTCACCACTAAATCTAGGCGGCACCGACGTCACGCTCACCCTCCACGTCAGCCCCGGATCGCCCCACGAAACGACCTGGAGCGAACCATCCTTCCTGAAGGTGACCATGCACCAATGCTTGCCCGTCAGAGACACAGGACACAAACCCTACCCGTACTTCACAGAAAACGCCCAACGGTCTTACGCGTTCGACCATCCATGCTGCGGCAACGAGACAGAAGACTGGGGCACCATCCTCACCGACAATCCCTGCTACACCATCATCGAGTACGGCAGACCAGCAGCCTTCACCGATCAGGACTGGTTCGGCACCCCGCCAATAACGCCGCCGAACATCGACAAGACCTACTTCGTCGACGGCAATTATATCACTGAATACGAATTCAACAACTCGTTCGACTTGCAGAATGATGTCTTCAAGAGGACATACACCCGATACTGCGATGGGAACAGAGGAAACACCTGTACCGGCCGCGTCGAAGAAGTCTATGAACGCGTCGCTGACTGCTCAGATGAGTTGCAAGGGAAACAACAGTACCGATGCGAAGGGCCTTCCTCGCTAGTCTTCTCAGAGACACCATTGTCTTGCATCGACTATGATTATGACGTCCGCTGCAGCTTTGAATACTCTCTCGGTGACATACAAACAAAGACTTGCGACCCGACCTGGCGATGCGCGACGCTACTGACGAACACGTACGACCCTGCAGCTGCCGACGATGGCGACCACCTCTGCCAAGGTGGATGCATGAATGGTGACTGCACCTATGCGGTCAACTGCGCGTGCTCCACTGACTGCGGCGCTGAGTGCGTGCCGCAAACCCCGCCAGAAGCAATATATGATGACAGTGAAGATAGGTGTCTTACGCGTTGCAATGCTTTTGATTGCGGGTACCAGTTGAGGCAGGTTTGCCCTGACTTCTGCATCTTGTCCTCGAGCAAGGCTTCTGGATCACACCCATACGCCAATTGCGACACCTACACCCTCGGCGATGCCAGGAGGTACTGCCATTCCTCGCCAACATGCACCTCTGATAAAGGGTGCCGCCTGCAAGAGGTAGATGAGATGCGATACAACCATTGCGACGTGTGCGACGAGAACGGCTACACCCCGGGCGACTACTGCCCAGCACCAGGGACAGTACAAGATGGTACGTGCTATTTTGGGGACCGGGCATGCACAGGCAGCAGTTGTAACCTCGTTTATGAACCGTTTCTTTCCCGGGACTGCACAGCGGGAGAGATGTTTGAAGGCAGGCTGACCTGCACTGCCGAGGGAGTGCAGTGCTGCGTTCACAATAATCATATATGTTTTGCTACGTACAGTACGCCTTGACGACTCCTCTGAGCCTTCCAAAAGCTTTATAAACTACCTTTCCTCGGTTCTCGTCAGAAAAAGGGAGTGAGTGATTTCAGTGGAAATCCCGAACAAACTACTCATGGCACTCATCTTACTTGTCCTCTCACTCCTCACCTTGCCTGCGGTGCTCGGTGACGGGTGCTGTGTGCCTGAACAACCAGATGCTAATGCCGAACTCTTCTGCTACTCAGAAGATCAACACGCTTCTCTTTTCGAGGGGGCCATGTCGTCGAGCTTGTGTCGGGGGGATCAGTTTACTGATCATACATGGTCTGAGGGGAAAAATTGCGATACTGACTTCCCGGAATGCGTCGAAGGATGCTGCTGCTATGAAAGCGCAACAGGCGAGACGGTCGGCATCTACACGACAGCAGTCGCTTGTCTCACTGACTCGGAACAGGCTATCAGCTTTCACTCAAATGCAGCCAGCACCACTAATAATTGCAACAATTATTGCAAAGGAATCAGTCCTGAGACGTACGAGGTCAACGGCACGGTTAAGAACACGTCCGACGAACCCGTGGTCGGTGCTAATGTTACTGTTGATTTTCCTGGAGGGCAATGGAATGTCACCAACGCTACCGGCGGATTCTCATTCCAGATTATGAGCTCAACTAATAGGCACATCTTCTTCATCAACGCGTCGTGGTGCGAACAAACCGAAGATTACTCCATCACGGGCGACGTCGATCTTGAAATCATCCTCGACTGCTCCACGGACGAAGAGAAGCCAGACACGTGTCCAGACCCTGTGTGGGAGTACGGCTTCGATGACGGCGAGGACCGCTGCGGCGTACCATACGACTACGCCGAAGACATACAAGATTACGATGATTCTCCCGAGTGCAGTTACCAGGAGTGGCAAGGCCCACTCCCGTTCAAGTCATGCCCCCCTTCACCAGCGTGCGACAATGACGGCATCCTGGATGAGGGTGAGGCGTGCGACGGTGGCGTGTTCCGCGACGGCGGCTCTTGTCAAGACTACGGCTACTCCTTTGGGAGCGTCTCATGCCGCGACTGCGAGGTCATCCTCACGGGCTGCGAGCGATGCCCAGCCGAGGCGGATGCCTGCACCTCAGCGCAGTGCAAGGAATGCCCAATATGCCAGGAGGCAGAGGTGTGCCAGGCACGTGCCTGCCTGGACGAGCAGCCGTACGGCGTGGCCGCGACGACCCAGACGGGAAAGTCATCCATCCTCGTCACGTGGCGGTTCAACGACGCCTGCATCGCTCACGTGCCAAGATTCCATGTGGACGTGTGCACACCACCACCAACCCAAAGTTCTGCCGAGTGGTGCAGTGACAACGACGCGTACGATGAGGTCACCATCGCGAAGACGGACCTCTCTTCCTCGCAGCCGTTCAGCCACCCCTACTCAGGGAGCGACGGCTTGGACGGCCGTACCACTTACTGCTTCAATGTCAGCGCGAATATCGAGGAGGAGGGAGAACAAGCCACGACGAGCGCGGAAGCCGGATGGGTGTGCGCCACGACCGGTGATCAGTACTGCATGGAAGGGTTGCACGAGGACGAGTTCTGCGCTCATGCTATTACTAAACTTAAGGATTACCCGCACATCAAGCCAAATAGTAGGCTTTTGTGTAACCCTGCTAACCAGATCATCTTGTTAGAGGACTGCCTCTTGGCGCAATGTGTTGATGACGTCGCTGGTACGACTATTTGCAAGACGAACGAGCAATGCCGATTGTGCAACGGCCTGTTCAACATGTACGGCTATTACCACTTCTATGATGATGATAAGGATCTTATCGTTCCGTTCCTTTCTGGCGGAACAGAAATAGATTTGTCCTGCGAGAACAAGAACATCTATCAGCAGAATCCGAGTCCTGATACGAGGCCGGCGTGTTATGACGAACGTACCAAGACGGTCGCTGATTATCTTGACGAGTGCAACGAGGTGCAGACGTGCTATGACTATCACACGAAGCAGGCGTGCGAGGACAACCCGTGCAGGAAGCCGTTCTTGCAAGGTAATTGCACGTGGCGGCCGTTGCTGGATGAAGAGGGCAACTCGCTCGGCGACCAGTTCGGCCTCGGCGTGTGCGCGCCGGACGACGTAGCGCTGGCTGAGTGCGACCGATGCCAATCAGATGACACGACGTTGCCCGCGTGCACCGAGGAGCTGTGCAGCCTGTACGCGCCCGTCACGGAAGGCGTGCCCGGGTGCTATTATCTCCAAGACGATAAGCGATGCGTGAGGAGCGACGAGGTGAGCTGCACGAACTATACCCGGCGCCGGGAGTGCGTCGGCGACGAAAACACCCCTGTGCAGGTGAACGCCACGTACAGCGAGGAAGACCGGATAAATGGCGGCCACAACGTCACGCAGCGGAGCAAGGACGTCCTCAGCATCGGGCTGTGCGAATGGGTCGATATCGGGACCGACGCCATGTGCGTCAAGAACGCGGATAACCATACGTTCTCCTCCAAGGGCCTGCCGTCCAGCGATTGCGACGACGTTGCTACCGAGGACAAGACGACGTGCTTGCTCGACTTCGAACCGCCAGTGACCGAGCTCTTCCTGGCCACGGCAGCCGAGCAGGAATGGCATGAAGAGGATTATCCGGTGTACAGCTTCGAGCGGCCGTTCAACTACGACGTCAAGGACAACGCGTTTGCGTTGAGCAAATTGCGGACATGGTTCGGCTTCGGTACAGGCACGCCCTATCCGATCCACACCTTGGAGCAGCTGAAAAGCCAGACTGCAGAGAAAGACGGCACGTTCAACATCACGTATTACTCGGCAGACCCGGCGAAGAACCTCGAACAGGTCAAGAACGCCACGATCATCATGGACAACACGCCGCCGACCTTCGTCGAACATGACTTCACCAACACCACTGCCGGGTTCCTCGTCGCAGAGGACGAGTGGCGCAGCAACCTCACGATCAATTACTCCTTCACCGACGACCACGGGCCGATAAGGTGCAACGGCACGCTCCTTTCCACGACCTCTACGCGCTTCCCCGGCAATCGTTTTCTCTCCTTCAAGTCCGGCACGGTCGTCCAGCAGAACTACACCTACCTGCAGGACGACCAGTACTTGTTCCGCATGAACTGCTCTGACCACCCGTTCCTCAGCAACACGGTCATCAATGAGAGCTGGTTCGTGCTCGAGGCGGACAGCAGCATCACCGACCCGCAACCCGTAAGGAAAAAGTTCAGCGTCGATGACTTCCCGCTCACCATCAACATCACCACGAACAGGTCAGCGAGTTGCTGGTTCAATGGCTCATCGACACAGTTCTTGGACAGTGCTACGGGCACAGAGCACAACTACACGTTCGATCAACCGTTGCCGCACGGCCTGTACTTCTTCAACGTCAGTTGCGAGTTCGAGGACGGCAAGGTCACCAAGAACAACCCGTCAGACACGATATGGTTCAGCGTGGATAACGAATCACCGACGGCTGGCATCATCGACGTTGAGGAGCGGCAACCATACGACGGGTGGCCGTACCGCGAAGACCTCACCATAACCTTCGAGTGCGATGACAACGATTCCTCCCTCGTCAGGACCGTGGTCGACGCAGCAGGCCATACTGAGGACTTATGGGACGGCAACTTCGACGACTCGACCGTGCAGTGGTGCCGTGACGACAACGAGACAGACCGGGAATGCTACTTTGATGAATGGGACGGCCCATACCTCGCCTTCAGTGCTGATGACGACTTTGACGATAATGAGCGCTGGCTCCACTACCGTTGTACTGACGCTGGTGGCAACGTCGGAACTACGGAAACCCAGTACTTGTTCGTCAGGAACCTGCAGGTCAAGGTCGCCGGCGTCAAGATCATCACTCCTGATAGGACAGAATACTTACCGGATCCATTAGTGCCCCCAGTCACTCATTGACAACGAAAAAGAGGTCACGTATGAGAACACTCCCTGTCATCCTTGTCATCCTCTTCCTCTTCCCAGTCGTGCTCTCAGCATCCTACCAGGACCAACAAGTGATCACCTACACGATCAAGGATGACATCACGCACCCGCAGCCGAACATCTCGGTGTCGTTCGGCGAGCAGCCCGTATGCATCCTCGACGCCGAGTTGTCCTTTGAGGATGCTTCGCAGTCAGACCCACCAAGCATCATCTGTGATGAGACTCCTTGCCGCCAGGAGTACAACTTCTCCATCGGCGACGACAACTATCTGATCGATGCCGATTACGTGTTCTACGCCAAAGCGCGGGACAACGACGACAACACCATCAAGATCTACGTCCACTTCACCATCGACTCGCCCGAGCAGCACGTCTACCTCGTCTCACCAGTCAACCCATACGTCAACAACACAGAGGACGACTTCGGCATGGCAAAAAAGCAATCGTTCAACCTGCGAGTGCGGCTCGAACAAGCATTGGGCAGGCCTGCAGAAGGATGTCGGTGGGCGTATATCGAAAGCCTCCCCGGAAGCTATGCCAGTGGCGAGGAACTCTTCAACAACCTCGCCCAGGAGAAAGCTCACTTCAGCTCACGATCCTCGGACGGCTACTACTTCAACGACACGGACTTCTCGCTCGCAGAATTAGCGCAAGGAGTGCTGCACGAATTCATCGCCGTGTGCAAAGAGAGTGAAGGCCGCTACAGCCGCAGCCGGATGTTCCTCGGCTGGGATGATGACAAGCCGGTCTTCGATGAGGAAAAGACCCGCATCTTGCCCGACCATCCCGGCATACAGGGCAATGACCACGCCTACATCGACGACCAGAACCACGCAGTCGCGACCATCAACGTGACCACTGATGACCGGGTCCTGTGCAACGTCACCAACGTGCGCTACCCCCCATTATACGGAGCAAAGTACCGTGACTACGGCGATGACGACAAGTATTTCTGGCTCAGCCTAGGACGCTTTACCATCACGAACCCCGAAGCCGAAGACTTCAACACCACGCACCTCTTCGCGCGCATCTCGTTCGAACTCCTCAGGACAGAGACGCCATCCGTCAATCCGCCGTACAACTACACGTTCAACGTGACGTGCGAGAACATGGCAGGCCTCACCAACTCATTACTCCTCGACGCCAGCATCAACTTCAGTAACACCATAGGGCTAGAACAAGTCTCCCCGAAATCGCAACACTACACTGACACGAACGACGTCGACTTCGAGTTCACCACGGACGTCGAGGCGGTCTGCAATTTCTTCTTCGACGACGATGACGAAACCTCCGACCTGGACGAAACGATCACCGAGGGCACCTATCACTACGCCCTGACCGAGAACGACCTCGACGACGGCTCATACGACTACGAGTTCACTTGCCACCTTGCCGGTTACACCCCACAATCCAAGAGCGGAACGATTTCCGTCGACACCGAAGCGCCACCAGCACCGGACATTAACACCACCGACACCAAGGTTTGCAACAATAACACTCCTGAGCTGGAGATCGAGTTCGGCACGGCCGGGAACGTAGACCGCTACGACTACAGGATTACGAGCGACAACGGCTACTCCGCCACCGGCAGCGACACGAACGGCGAGGTGACGCACGAAATAAGCGGCCATCCCATCGCCTGGGAAGAAACCTTCACCATCACCGCCAACGCGACGGATGCAGCAGGCAACACCGGCAGCCCAGCGCAGCACACCCTCACCTACCTGCCGTACACCTGCGACGGGAAAAAGCCGAGCATCACCACGAGCAAGAACTACACGTCTACCGGCATGGACATCGCGATCACGTGCTCGGACGACGGGACCGGCTGCACCGACCGCTACGACTACAGCATACTCCCGCCAGACAGCACCTGCGACGACGCCGACTACGGACAGCACGAGCAGAACGGCGGGGCCGTGGCCATCACCGGCGACCAACTGTTGTGCTACCGCGTCACCGACAAGGCCGGCAACAACGAGACAGGCAGCACCACGGTCATGACGAGCTTCCCCATCGAGATCGTCGAGCCGAGCTTCGGCATCGCCAACACCACGACGTTCAACATCACCATCAAGACGGAACGATCGGCGAGCTGCAAGTTCGACTTCAACCACGGCAACCCCGGCGACCTCGAGATGATGTACAACGACTTCCCATGGGACCTCGACGAGACCGACGACACAAACAAATACCGCTATGAGGGCTTCAACCCCGTATCGCAAGGAGCAAGCATCTGCGAAGGCGAACCGGCCTGCGCCGTGTCCATCATCGTCATCTGCAATGTGCCGCCACGATACTACTACACCCCCTTCATGATAGGCTACGACACCACGCCGCCACGCATCGACGCGTACGCCTCGCCAGCGACGCTAAGAGAATACGGCAACCTCGAAGCAGAGCTCATCGTGGAGAGCGACGACGGCACCTACTGCACCTACCAGGACATCGAGGGCGAGGACGCGGGCAACTTCGGTACATTAGGACCCGACCAAGACTCCTCCTACCAACAACACCACCAAGCAAGTATCGGCCCGTTCTCCCCACCCACCGGCAACAACGATTCCTACAACGTCACCTACAACGTCACGTGCAAGAACCAAGCAGGCATCATCGTCAACGACGTCGCCACCGTCACCATCGCGCCCACGGACGAAATCGGCGTCACCATCACCACGCCGAGCGAGCACCGCGCACGCAGCGTGACCCTCAACGTGACCACCGTGCTCCCGGCCCGGTGCAACTACACGTTCAACCCCAAACAACCATCGACCCCGCTCGCCCCGGACGACGAGGACAAACGACACGCAGCCACCGAATCGTTCGCCGCGGACGGCGAGTACGACCTGGACGTCGAATGCGTCTCGCTGAACCACCTCTACAAAGGAGGAGCGTCGAAAGAGCTCACCATCGACGCCACCGGCCCAGAGATGCTCGACATCCTCACCAGCGACCCCACCTGCTCGCTCGACACCATCAAGGCCAAGTTCTTCAGCAACGCGACCATCATCGGCCTCGACGCGTACAACTACTCCATCACGAACAGCAGCGGCGAGCTCACGCCCTGGACCAAGGTCAGCACGAAGTCAGCCCTCACCATCACGGACCACGCAGAACTCATTGCAGGCAACGAGTACACGATCAAGGCACAAGCCATCGACGACTTCGACAGGAGCAGCGGCGCCCTCACCAAGACCGTCACCGCGCAACCAGCAACGCACGAGAACTGCGACGACGATTCCCCGACCGCGGCCATCATCCTACAAGAGGTGTACGGAGGCGTCGAAGCCACGGTCATCTGCGAAGACGACGGGAGCGGCTGCAGCGACCACTACGAATTCTTCCACCTGACCAACCAATTAACAGCGACGTGCAAGGACGGCACGTACGAATCACTCGCCTACGAAGACCAACCCGTGACGCTCCGACGATCAGGGACTGCGTGCGCCATCGTCTACGACCACGCAGGCAACAACGACACCGCCAGCACGAAGATCGAAGTCGTGCGGCACTGCAGTAACGGCATCCAAGACCCGCAAGAAGACGGCGTGGATTGCGGCGGCGTGTGCCCGACGAGCTGCGAAGACTGCAGTAACGGCCGGCAAGACGCGTTCGAAGACGGCGTGGATTGCGGCGGCGTGTGCCCGACGAGCTGCGAAGCCATCGAGAACTGCGGCAACGGCTGGGTCGACCCAGGAGAGGAGTGTGACGGCACCCCGACCGTGGGCTGCGACCAGTTCGGGTTCGCCGGCGGCACGGTCACCTGCAATCATTGCAAGATCGACACCACGACGTGCACGGCACCCACGACAGGCGTGTGCGGCGACGGCGTCGTCAACCCGGGAGAGCAATGCGACGGCACCGTGCCCGCAGGAGTGACATGCGAGGACTTCGGCATGACCAGCGGCACGCTCAGCTGCGATGCGTGCAAGATATCCACCACGAGCTGCGAAGGCCTCCCCGGCACGTGCGGCGACGGCACCATCGGGCCGGGCGAGAGCTGCGAAGAGGACGCTATGCACGACCTCACCTGCGAGGACTTCGGGCTCGTCAGCGGCACCCTCGCCTGCGCTGCTTGCGAGCTCAACACGAGCAACTGTCTGAACGGTTACTGCGGCGACGACGAGATCGACGAGGGAGAGACGTGCGACGGCCTCGCCTGGGGCGACATCACCAGCTGCGAGGACCTCTCCACAGATTTCATCGGCGGCAAGCCGGTCTGCGGCAATGACTGCCACTTCGACACCTCCGCCTGCGCGCCGGGAGAAGCGACGATCAACGAGACCACGACGTGCCTCGACGATAGCGACTGCCCGACCGACGAGGCGTGCGAGGCGGGCGTCTGCCAACCGATCGCCGGGCCGGAACCAGGACCGGGACCGATGCCTCCTCCTGAGAAGGACGACACGGTCGCCCTCGCGCTCCTCATCGCAGGGGCCGCACTGCTGCTCGGCGGCGCAGGCTACCTGGCGTACACCACGTTCATCAACCCGCCTCGGCCAGCCACGCCGAAGACGCCGCCCCAACCGCAGCTCAGCCCCGAAGAGGCGGAACGACGGCAAGCGGCGAAGCTCGCCGAGGAGAAAGAGCGGTTAGCGTTGCAGAAACAGGCGCGCGCAAAGGCGCAGAAGGCGAAGGCCAAGGAGCGGCGGGCGTTGCTGTCCAGCTTCAACCGGGACGAGCTCGCGGGCAAGGCGAAGGGCCGAGCGAAGCCTTCCTTGAGGCAGCCAACCCCTCCGAAGCAAGCGCAGGAGCCCGCGGGGAAACCGTCTGCGCAGCAACGGCCGAAGGCAAGGGATGACGTGTTCACCGGCCTCGACCGGCTCAACAAGCAGCCCGTCAAGAAGACGAACGAGCAGGTGTTCGATCAGCTCTCACAGCTCTCAGGATCGTCCAAGAACAAGCTCAAATCCACGATCAACAAAGGCAACCCGACGGCTGACGAGCTCGCCGAGCTGTTCCAGGAAGCGGAGAAGAAGGACGTCACGCCCAAGGCGGTGACCCCGGTGTTCCAGCACTTCATCGACAAGGGAAAACTCGACCACGCGACGGTGCATGAGACCGTGCACAAGCTCCACGAGCAGGACAAGCTCACCGCCAACCAGAAGGAGAAGATTCTGGGTGACATCACGCCGGGGGAGGGGGCATGACGAGGCGTGCCCAGGTACAGCAGGTGTTCGTGTACCTCTCAGCGATACTCGTCATCGGGTTCGTCGTGCTCTTCGGCTACCGCATGGTCGACAAGATCCTCGACCAGCAGTGCGAGGTGAGCGAGCATTCCTTCATGGGCTCGCTCGAGGACGCCATCGACCGTAACGTGCACGCGCAGTCCGTGACTGACGTCGCGGTGCCCGCGCCGTGCAAGTACCAGCAGTTGTGCTTCGTGGACGCACGAGTAGTGGAAGGCTCCAGCACTTTCAACAACATCGATAATAGCTTGAAAGCGACGAACGCGGTCATGTGGGGAAATGCAATGGATGACATCGAATGGAACGTCTACCTCCTCATCCCGGGCAAGGAGACCAAGCCGATCATGTTCGACGACCGCATCACCACGACCGAGAAACCGATCGGCACAGCCGAGAAAGCTCACCTCTGCATCAACGCATCCTTGGGAGAATTCGTGTTCTGGGTGAAAGGAAAAGGCGACGGCGTATACCTCTACGCTGACGAGCGGTGATATCCGTGGCCCGACGAGCGCAACTCGGCATACAGTTCAACTGGCTCTTCGTACTCATCATCGGCGCCATCATCCTCGCGTTCTTCATCACCCTGATCAACAACCAGCAAGAAAAGGCGGGCGCCGAGGAGGCGACGGATCTCGTTGAGAGCCTCGATACTGTTTTTACCGTCATCAACACCGAACCGGACACGTACGACGCGTTCCCCATCCCGGACGCGGAGGTCGAGTTCACGTGCGAGCCGGGACTGTCGCAATACTACATCCAAGGAGCGGGACCGATCGACACGACGTACGACCCCATCTTCACGCCCGACGTGCTCAGGGGGGACACCATCATGAGCTGGACGATGACATGGGGCATCCCCTTCGAGGTCGCCGTGCTCACCTTCCTCGCCAACGACCGCACATTGTTCGTGTTCGCCAGCGATGAGCAGGACGGCTTCGTCAAGGCCATGGCGGACGAGCTCCCGGAACAGTTCCCCCGACAAACCACCAGTGTCAGCAACATCGGCGGCGCGCTGCTCGAGCGCGGCTACTCGCGCTACGTGGTCATCACGGACAAAGCTGTGAAGAGCATGGTGCCCACCGAGCTGTGGGACGTCACCTATGTCCGTCACATCAACCCCCTGGGCAATGGCATCGACTCGTACGGTCAGATAAAGTTCTATGACGCATCGACACGTGAGGTCACAGAGCCGTACTTCACCGAGGCGCTGGCGTGGGGAGCGGTCTTCGCCCAAGACGCCGACGCGTACCGGTGCGCCGCCAACAAGACGCTCATCCACCTCCAGGTCATCAGCACCATCCTCGAGCGACGCGCGCGCGCCATCGCCCAGGAGCTTGGCGCATTGAGCTTTTGCTATGACAACTTCCTGCTCGTCGCCGATTCCTTTCAGGACTTCGCGGACGACCCCTCCTTCGACAAAGCACGGACCTTCCACAGCCATCGACAGACCATCGAGAACTACCAGAAAATCTCCTTGAGAGGATACAGATGCCCGGACCTGTACTGAGACGAGGACAATTGCAGATAGGGGAGAGCATGATCGTCATCATACTCATCCTCATCATCGGCGTCTTCGCATTGGTGTTCTTCGCGAACATGACCAAGGCCAAATACCAAGTCCGGCTCGGGCAGTACGAGGACCTCAACGCCGTGGAAACAGCGCACATCGTGAACAGCCTGTACGAGCTGCGCTGCGCCAAGACGGGCGCCACAGAGGTGTGCGTGGACAAGCACAAAGCATTGGCGTTCGCGCAACTGCAACAAGACGAACCCGAACTAGTGAATGATTACTACTTCGACCTGTTCCGTTACTCCAGGATCGAGCTGCAGGAGATCTATCCAGAAGGGCACAATTACACCTTGTACGAGGTGAACGCGTCCAGCCAAGGACAGGTCGTCAAGGCGTTAGTCATGCCCGTCGCGATCTACAACAACTCCGCCGGCACCAACAGCTTCGGCATCCTCAGCGTCGAGCGGTTCTACACCAGGAGGTCGTCCACCACGTGAGACGCGCGCAGATAGAGATAATGGGGCTTGTCATGGTCGTCGTCCTGGTCACCATAGGCATATTCTTCAGCGTCGCGCTTAAGAAGCCGACGCCTGACCGCACCCCTTTGGAGGTGTACGGCAACGAAAAACTAGCGAACAACTTCCTGATCACCCTGCTGGAGTCGCAGACCGCGTGCGGGCCGAAGGTGCGCGACGTCGCCGTCGACTGCGTCCGCGACGCGCAGACGGGCCAAACAGGACGCTACGCCTGTGATGGGAAGCAATCTTGCGATTACTTGGCTACTATCGCTAACCACACCCTTGACAAGACGCTGAAACGCTGGAACTACCGCTACAACCTCACGTTCACCTACACGGCCGGGGATACCATACAGCTCTTCAGCCCCCTGACCAACGGCGACTGCACGCCCCAACAGAAGCAGACCGCACCCGGCATACAACCCATCTCCTTGTTCCGCGTCGCGCCGGGAAAAGCGATGCTGACGCTGAGAATCTGCGACTGACCGCAACATTTAAATATTCTCTTCTCGTGGTTTGGACAATAATCGTGAGGTGAAAAACTCCATGAAACAAGGCCAAGGGCTCTCCATGAACGTCATCATCATCGCAGCCATATCCCTGTTGGTGTTAGTAATCATCAGCGTCTTGGTGCTCAGAGCGGGCGGCGACGTCAGTACCGGCACGGGGTGCGAAGGCATCGGTGGACAATGCGTGCCGTCAGAATCAGGATGTCCTGACGGCTTCCGCCATGACGTCGTCCATAATTGCAAAGGGCGCGAGAACGAGGGCAAGATTTGCTGTATCCCAGAGAACTTCGAGTGAATTACATGAACGACAAACGAGGCGTCGAGCTCTCCTTTAACCTCATCATCGTGGCTATCGTCGCCCTGTTGGTCCTCGTCGTGGTCGTCTACCTCATCGCCAACCAGTCAGGCAACGTCAGGCAAGGAACCCTGTGCGTCAAGCACGGCGGGCGATGCGTTGAGAAGCTGGCGGATTGCTCCACATACCAGATCCAGAACACCGATGCCACGAAGCCGCTCTGCAAACCCGGCGTGTGCTGCAGCCTTGTTCCTAAGGAGTAACGAGGGAATTGCATGGACAAGAAAGGCCAGACGTTCAAGTATGTTCTGGAAGCGGTCGTGTTCTTAGCGTTGCTCTTCGTCATCCTCCACTTCGTCTTCGGTATCGGCGCCTATGGCAGCTCATTGACCAAGTGCGAGGCGACCAAGGGCACGTGCAGGATCGTCTGCGACCCGGGCGAGACCGAGCTCGACCACTCATGCAGGCAGCGACGAGGAGGCCTGCTCAGCGGCGAAGAGGAGCAAGCTGTAGAGAAGGTGTGCTGCTTCGACGCCGCCGACGTGCTCGGCGTCTCCTCGGACAGCGTTGAGGCGCCGGAAGACCTGAGCACGCTCGAGACCAAGGCAGAGGTGCAGCCGTACATCAACGCGCTCACCACCCACATCTGGGAGGAAGCAGCAGCGCATTCAGGACTATCGGTCGACGACGTGCGCCAGGCCAACAAGGACGATAACGGCGACCCGAACCCGTTCACCCTCAAGCAGGACTACCACTACCCCGGCTATGCTGAGGACCAGGAAGAACTCAACCGCCTCACAAACCACCGGGACCAGCTCTCCTCGTGAACAGGCGTCCCCCCCAATAGGAACTTTTAAAAACTCGCCGTGCTGAGGAAGACATCGACATAGCAGGTGCTCTACCATGAATGACAGGCGCGGATGGGAGATGACCAGGACTGTCATCATCATCGCAGGCATCGCCCTCCTCATCCTCGTCATCATCTTCGTGCAACAAGCATACAACAACATCGGCTGATCAGGCATGGACAAGCAAGGATTATGGGCGCTCACCGTCTTCGGCAAGTACATCTTAGCGCTCGCCTCGCTCATCGCCATCGTCGCCTTCATGTACACCCTCTTCGCCGACATCGAAGACCAATCGGTCGAGCAGGCGTGCAGGACGTCCATCATCACCAGAGGAGAGTTCAAATTCGGCGTGTTCAACAAGAAGGAGACGGCCAGCCTGCTCAAATTTGACAACATCTACCCTGTCCAGTGCAAGACGCAATCGGTCATCGTCCCCGTGGACGAGCCGCCGAGGACCGCCCACGCCTCGGAAGTGCAGGAGCTCATCATGGACGACGTCGCCGACCTCATGGCCAAGTGCTGGTGGATGTTCGCCCAAGGCCAGTACCACGACATCCTCGACGACCCGGGCAAGGACGACCAGCTCTGCCATGTGTGCTACTCCTTCACCATCGACCCCGACCTGGACGACTACGAGCCTATCGATGTCGAAGAAGACTTCCTACCCTTCCTGTCCACGCACCCGTACCGGCCAGGACTCCTGCAAGGAGGGAACGCCCTCATCGGCGGCATCGATGACTACGAGTACCAACCGCAAGACGTCTTCGAAAGCACGAGGAAGACGAGGAGGCTGAACGAGGAACGGCTCCTCAACAGCCGCGCCGTGCTCAGAGGCGGCGTCGCGGACTTCTCAGGACTCTTCACCGAGGACCAACCATCACTGGAAAAGCTGCAACAACACCTCTCCTCGCTCGCCGGCGACGGGCTCACCGTGGTCTACGTCATCGTACCCAGCCTGCCAGAACGCACGTTCGAGGACGACACCGACCTCGGCTTCAGGATCATCGACGAATGGCAGCTCGGCATCGACGACAGGGAGAACGCCGCCGTCTTCCTCTTCTCGTTGAACAACGGCATCCTCCACTACGCGACCCAGTTCGGCGCGGACGCCGTCCTGCCCGATTACATCCTCCAAGGGTTGTTCGAACCAACAGTAGGACCGTACATGGCTGTGAAGAAACCCAAGACGGCGATCCTCGAGTTCTCACAATCACTGAGCGACCTCGTCAGTGAGTACGGCGAGGAGAACGTCAAGCAAACACTGCTGTTCCAGCGCAGCTACGTCGCCTACATCACCGGCGGCAAGCAAGGAGCGACCTCGCCAGTAGCGCCGAAAGACACCGCAAAAGGAGCGATCAAGTACGACAAGGACGACGTGGAGACGATAGAGCAAGGGAAGGCGTACGCTATTTCCTACGTCTCGACGAAGTGGCGCGGCTGCACCTTCTTAGTCTCCTTCTGCAAGAGCAGTAATCCCAACGCGATAGGGCTCTCCACGCACGACAGCCTCTTCTCGCAAGGAGCGATCTGCAACATGTACACGGAGGACGGGTGATACTGCGATGAGACGCATGCACAAGCAAGGACAAGAGGGCGACCCCATGACGAGCGGGTTCAGCGTGACGTGGATACTCATCGTCCTCGCCATGCTCTTGTTGCTCATTATCATCTTCGCCAAGAAGCTCAACCTCGACTTCCTCTTCGGGTGACCACCATGAGAAAACGCAAACAAGGAGGCATGTTCGGCCAAATCACGAAGATAGCGTTGCTCACAGTCTTCCTCGCAGTTCTCGTCATCGTATTCTTCTCAGGGCCAGGAGCCGTGTTCGACAGCATCAAACGGATGATCCCGACGCCGACCGACTGGGTGTCCAGGGACGGGTACGACAACCCTGACGTGAACTCGCGAGAAGCGCAAGACCTCGCAGACAAGGCCGCGGCCAAGATCGGCGCGGCGTACCACCACCTCGCCGAGGACCCATACACGGACGGCTGCTTCTACTATTTATCCAACAAGGAAATATCCTATCTCGACAAGTACGAGCTCCACGTCAAGGACACCGGCAGCGGCGTGCATCTCTCCCTCCGACGACCCACGGCGACTGAGGAAGGCACCGTCGAGTACAGCCCCATCTTCGACACGGAGATAGAAGGCGTGGAACCCTGCCTGGTCTATGGAGAACCAGAAGCGAAGCACTTCTACGACTACTGGTTGGCTGGCGAAGCCTCGCATCCAGGCAATCATTTCAGGGTCTTCGACGAGTACTACGTCACCGGCAAGCGCATCGTCATCATAGGGGGCGACGAGGCCAAGCTGCGCTGGGAAGGCAAGGACAAGCAAGCACAGAAATCGTTCATCCTCTACAAGTACGGCGATAATATTTGCATGTTTCCGTCGAAAGCGCATACATTCGATCTTTTCACGCTCCGCTGCCAGGCGCGGGATGACTTGCTCGACCGCGACTGCTTCCGCCCAGGCGCGAAATCATCGCTGCATAACATGCCGTCAAACGACAAGCTCGCCGTGTGGAGCGCCGGCAAATGCCGTAGTTTCGCTGACACATTAGGATTACCAACAGGAGAAGGAGGGATATCATGAACAAACAAGGAGGAACATTCTCGACACTCTCAAAGGCCATCCTCGCCTTTACGCTACTCGTCGTGCTCTTATTCGTCGCCATCGACCCGTTCAGCAACGTCGCTAACTTCTTCATCAAACGAGCAGCGCTGGAAGACGCCGATTATGACCGGGACGGCAAGCTCGACGAGATCGGCGGCAGGTCCTATGACGAGTCGCCCTGCGTGTACGGCGAAGCGGTCGTCGAGATAGCTGGCAAGTCAGAATACCTGTACGAGCTCGCCAACAACGGCGATTGCAACTTCCCAGAGATGGCCGCGCAAGGCGTCACGCTCGTCAAGATGATCGACACCTCGACCAACCCGCCACGAGAGGTCTGCATCTATCCCTATAAGGTGTGCCAACAAAACCTCGAAGCGTACCACGACAAGCTCATCGCGGAAGAGAAGGCGAGGAGAGAAGCAGAGAAAGGATAAGATAGCATGCATCACTACCGACAAAAAAGAGGTTCGACACTACTCCTGGAAGTCATCATCGGCATCGTGATATTCGTCGTGCTCTTCTTCTCCACCTTCAAAGTTGCCAAGGATATCCTCGTACAAGAAGAAGCATGGCAGGAATCCTACCTGGAATTCGGCGAGCAGCTCGCACAGATCGGCGGCGGCACGGTCGGCGAAGGCGGGAACTACCTGCTCAAGCTCAACGACGACTCGGCAGTCATCGGCCTCAACCCTGTCATGGACAGGGACTACTACGACGTCCTCGGCGTCCAGCAGGATGCCACGAAGAAGGACATTAAAGAAGCCTATGACCAGCTCGTCGATATCTACGACCCGGAAGATCCGGCGAGCCGGCAGCCGTTAGCAGAGCTCGAGAAAGCGTACGACGTCCTCAGCGACCAAGAACGGAAGGAAGACTATGACGCCAGCGAGGCGTTCACCCACCGCAACGGTCGGTTCGGAGACGGCGACTTCCACATCGTCTTCGCCAGAAAGAACATTGCCTTCGACTACGACCTCGTCAGCTTTCAACGGCCGGCGGTATGCGCCGCAGACCAAGCATGCCTCTGCCTGTGCAACGACCCGAAACTCATCGAGGTCACCGAGGAATACGCTGATGAACAAGCCATAAACATGGGCCATCCGACGCCGTACGACGCGGCATCGCTCTCGAAGCATCACGATGACTACGCCAGGGACGTCGCCAGCGCGAGGCAGCGAGCGATCGAATGCGGCCGCACCGAGTGCGTCGAGCTCGGAAGCTTCTTCTTCCACTCACCCACATCCTCGAAGCATCACTCCAGGCTCTACCAACCATCGACGGACACGCAGATGATCACACCCTACATGTACGAGAACGGGTTCGCCATCGCCCGATCAGAAGAGAAGAACGAGCAACGGCAAGACCTTGACGAAAGAAGAAGGATCGAACTATGCTCCATGCACGAATGGCTCGGCTACGCCGACCAGCTCCCCCCCGCAGTGCCGCTCGTCATGCGCGTCTACCGGCCGGTGACGGTCGGCGGTAATCCGACCGTGGCGGTATGCATCCACTCGGACTGCCTGGTAGAACTGCAGGAAGCGGTCGAGGAAGACTACGAGGACAACCGACTACCGATCTCGCCCGAAGAAGAGCTCCGATACCTCAACACAAAAGATTCCTGGACAAAAAAAGACAGTGAGCGAGCCGCAGAGCTCGAAGCGCTCATCGAAGCATCCCGAGAGTGAAGCCCCATGACGCTCTTCTCTGACAGACGAGGAAGCAACAGGATATACTTGCTCCTCATCTCTCTCACCATCACCGCGATCGTGCTGGTCATGACCTTCAACGTCGCGATCAAGCACTCCCGCGGCAAGTCCTATCAGCTCAACTTCTACGCGCAGGACATCTCACTCCTGCTCGAATCAGTGCAGGCGGTGCCCGGCGATATCACGCTCTCCTATCATTTACAAGAAGGATTCGTCGTCCTCCTCCGAGAAGAAGAGCTCGAAGTGGTGTACAAGCCGTCAGGACTGTCCAAGACCAAGCACTACCACGTCCTCCCAGGCATGCGCGTACAACCACAAACGGTCGAGGAATTCCTCACCATCACCAAGCGGGACGACCAGCTCGGCATCACCACTGAGCCCCCATCGGCACGACAAGGATGCCCGCCGCTCATAGGCCTCGACCCGTCAACGCTGGATATCACCGTCACCACTGAGCCCCCATCGGCGACCAGTCCGATCGGCACCGACCAGCTCGCCCGCATCAAGGAGGGCTTCGAGTTCCTCGTCGCCAGCGAGCAAGGAACGGCTACTCCGCAAAACGCCGTCTCACTCGCCATCACCATCACCGCGCGACCATCCACGGACGGGCTCAACTCGCTCTTCGTCGAACGACCCGAAGCAAGAGGAGACATGGAGAACAACTACCAACACTTCTTCTGCGCATTCCTCGAACACCTCGACGACGCAGATATCACCGTGAGGGAGTCGCTCGTCCTCAGCCCCACTGACGACTATGAGTTCAAGCTTATCTTCGCCGTCACCCCGGACAACGCAGTCCTCGCAAACAGGCATACGTACGCCGACGCCTTCATCAACGCACTGACCGAGGAGGTGAGCCCATGAACAACAAGGGAGAAGGATTCCTCCTCAGCCTCGAGATCACGTTCATGATTGCCACGCTGTTCTTCCTCATCTTCGGCATCGTCATGCTCCAGACAGTGATCGGCTTCGCCAAGGCAGAGAACAAGTACGCCGACGAGATACGCTACCAGGCCTATGCCTACCAGCTCGTCAACGCACCCGCATGCTTCGCGCACGGACAACCAAACAGGGCAGAACAATACGTCATCGACCTGGACAAAGTCGACCGGGCGACGCTCGAAGCGTGCCTGCCGCAGAACGCCGCGCACGTACCGCTCCCCGTCTCCCTCACGATCAGGAATTACGAGACCCGCACCAAGATGACCGTGAACACCACGTCATGGGACCCCGCCGCGCAACCACGATACGCCAAGGGCTTCCCCGTCACAATCAAAGATGGGACTGCCATGGAAGAAGGCCGTATCTCCTTCCTCGGCGTCGGAGAGAGGATACAATGACCACGATATGGAAGAGCAAGAAAGGGTTCATGGACAAGTTCATCGACTTCATCGTCGCCCTCATCATCTTCGCTCTCACCGTCGCCCTCATCACCATCATCTTCCTCGCCAACAACGACACCAAGCAGTCACGGCTCGCCTATGAGGACACGATGGAGAAGGTCCATGCGTCCCGCGTCATCAACGACTTCACCGACTTCGCCAAGAGAGACTGGTCAACCGGCAAGCCCATCGGCGGCCCCACCGCCACCCTGCTCCGACACTACGAAGAGCAAGCGCAACGAGAACTCATCAAAGAACAGATACAAGAATACTTCGGCAGCTACTACGCCGGCTACAAGGTTCTCATCACCTACGACGACGAATATGATACTATCATCCAGTACACCACGAACGAACGAGGAGGAGGACCGGTCATCGCTGCCACCGCCGTCCCCCTACAAGACGGCGTCGCCGTCATCCGCCTCATCACGTTCGACGCCGCACGTGCGGCAGCCATCTATCCAACACAAGTGCCATTTAAGTGAACACCATGCGAGCCAAGCATCTCAACAACAAGAAGGGCGTCATCCAGAACAGCCTCATCGCTATCGGCTTCCTCATCGCCGTGACCATCGTCGCCACCAGCTACCTCATAGCGAAGTCCTCCCTGGACGAGAAGCCCATAGGCATGGCGCAGTCAGCAGTCCTCCAGATAGCGCACGAAGGCGACAAGGCAGTCGCGTACCTCGATCAGGCAGTATCGATGGCGGAGAACACGGCGGTCAAGGACTTCACCCAACAAGGAGGCATGGTCATGGACTTCGAAGACGGCACCTATCTCTGCGGCTCGTTCATGAACAGGACGTACCTCTACACCCAAGGACAGGATTGTATCCCCAACCCTTCAAAGACCTTCCAATACTTCTTCGACGCAGCGCTGTTCACCTCATTATCAGCGCACAAGACATATCCTTACCCCTCATTCATCACCACCATCGTCGATGATAACGACAAAACCGTCATTACTGGCCAAGCGACCGAGCCGTTCACCTTCACATTCGGCGGAGGCGGCAAGGCGGCCTTCAAGCTGATGGGCAAAGAACCGTTCATCCCCGACTACCTCGGCGCCCAGCAACCAGTCACGCTCAACTACTTCAACAGGGGCGGCACGCCGGTGAGTTACATCGTCGTTCACTACACCGTCACGGACACCGCGATGCGAGCCATCGACGTACTCCGACGGCGAGGGCTCAGCTATCACTACGTCATTGACCATGACGGCACCGTCTACCAGACAGTCCCGGAATCAGGCTCTGCCCAGCACGCGGGTTGTCCCACGGCGAGCTACGGCAGGAGCTACTGCAAGCGGACGAACATGAACCGGCCTTCCATCGGCATCAGCTTCGCCAACATGGGCTACAAGACCAGCGGGTGCGACGATGAATACCAGGACTGGTACCAGGACAGCGACGTCTGCTGGGAACCGTACACGCAAAGACAGCTCGACAGCTTCGTCAACCTCGTCGCAGACATCACCCAACGACACCCCGCGCTCGTAGAAGACGGCAGGTTCAAGGAGAGCCAGATGATCATGCACTCGGACGTCGCCACGGTCAAAGTAGACCCCGGACCGGACTTCACCCGCCAACAAGAAGACCTTATCCAACGCATCAACGACAAGATGATCACCACGACTCGTACGCCGACGAAGACTACCACGACGGCCAACGAAGCCACCATCGTCGCACCGACGCCCGAGCGGGAAGCGCGGCTCGAGGACTACGAGCCACACATAGCCGAGTACGGCGAAACATACCACGTCGACGACGCGCTCATCAAGGCCGTCATCCTCCAATCATCAGGAGCGCGACCGAACCACAAGGGCCCGGAAGGCAACCTCGGACTCATGCAACTCCTCCCAATCTCCACCACCGGCAGGTCGATTAACCACGAGTTCTGCGTCGACCGGTGCGGCTTCTCAGCAACGTACGACGAAGCGGAATACTACGACCCGGAGAAGAACATCTGCTGCGGCACGGCGCTGCTCGCAGGCCTGGCCAAGCAGCAACCACTGCCGCGGGTCTGCTGCGAACAGGACGACGTCGCGGACTGCCCGGAGAACGAGGACTACCAGCAACCCTACCACGTCGCCGCGCAGCACTACCTCCTCAAGACATGCGACGGCTGCAAGCACTGCGTCGACGAGGACTACGTCGCAGACGTAATGCGACTCTACGAGTACTACGGCGGCACCCACGGCCAGTTCACCGTGGATGAGGACGCGGCGTTCGAAGCCACCTATACCATCCCGCTCTCATTCACCACCGTCGCGGACTTCGACCTCTCCTCGTACGACGAAATCGCGGCCTTCGCGAGGAGCATCAGCGACGACTGCACCGATTATCCCCGGCGCTGCGTCCAAGAACACGTCACCAGCCACAACGCGCACGCGACGCATTACCGCGCAGACACGGCGTGCGAGGATAACGAACTCCTCCAATCATTCGTCCAACACCTCGACGCCTGCTCCTACACCCAGGACCGGCAGCCATGCTCCTTCACCCTCCCAACAACGAGCATCACCGAACCATTCATCATCAGAATCAACGGGAGCGGCGTCTGGGAAGAGACGCTCAAGAAGACGTTGCTCGGTACCCGAATCCTCGCCACACGACCCATCATCAGACGCGAAGGGCTTGACTACGCTGACTTCGGCAGCGGCCCGGAAAGGACGAACATCACCATCTACTTCCGAGAGGACAGGGACGGCGAGCAACTCCTCGACTTCAAGTTCAACGGGAAATTCCATGACCGGTCACAGGACAACGATCGACCACTCAACATAACGACGTTCACCTTCTTCCGCGACGACGAAGACAACCTGATCTTCTCCTATGAGGAACTGCCGGGGAGCGTGCAAGCGCCCATCCTCTCATACCTGTTCTGCATGGAACCACTCCGGCAAACAAGCACCGCCAACCACAACTTGTCATTCGCACTGCTCCTCCAAGACCGCGTCCCGCCGCCTGTCACCGGCCTTCAAGCAGCCTACACCCCCGCCCTGCAAGTCTTCGAGCTCCAATGGACCCCGGTCACGCAGTACGACGACGGCAAGCAGGTCCCGGACATCGCGGCCTACAAGGTCTACTGCAGCGAGCAGCCGTTCACGCAGCACCAACCGGTGCCGCCCAGCGCTTACGTCGCGAGCGTCAAGCGATCGAACAAGGGGTTCTTCCCCCCGGCAGCCTACCAGCAACAAGGCGTCATGTCATTCCCGCTCGAACGCTGCGGCGGCAAGCCCATCAGCAACTACATCGACGACCAGACGCAGACCATGTCCCTCCTGTACGTCGCGGTCACCGCGGTGGACGGCGCAGGTCAGTACAACAAGACGTATCCTTCAGTGACGCTCAGCGCTGACCTGACCCAGGCGCTCCAGTTCCCGCCAAACATGCCGGAACAGGCGAATGAGGTCATCGAACCCTCGCTCGGCCGGTTCACCTCCTTCCACCAGGAGATTCCTGACGAGTACCAGCTAGTGATAGACATCCTCGGAAGGTATTACAGCGGCTACTTCCCCATGCCCCTGTTGGAAGAATCGCCGGACCCACCCGCATAAACTATATAAATAAGCCTGTTTTTCGCCAACCAAGAGGGTGACATCACATGCTCAACCTACCCATAGAGGACATCATACAAAAAATCACCGAAGCCACGGACAAGTCAGCGGATGACGTCAAGCAGCAGATCAAGCAGAAGCTCGACGAGCTCTCAGGCCTCATCTCAGAAGCAGGAGCGGCGCACATCGTCGCGAACGAGCTGGGCGTCAAGCTCATGGAACCGCAAGGGCCGATCACCGTCGACAAGGTGCTGCAAGGCATGCGCAACATCGACATCGTCGGCAAGGCGAGACAAGTCTATGAGGTACGAGAGTTCAACACGGAGAAGAGGAGCGGCAAGGTCGGCAACTTCCTCCTGACGGACAAGACCGGCACCACCCGCGTGGTACTCTGGAATGACCACACCGAGTGCATGGAAGGCCTCGAGCCAGGGGACGTGGTCAAGATCACCGGCGCCTACGCCAGGGAGAACAACGGCCGCGTCGAAGTACATTTAGGACGCGAGTCCAAGCTGTACAGGAACCCTGAAGGCGTCACCGTCGACGTGGACATCGATGCCACTCCTGCGCAGACCGCGACCAAGAAGAAGATTGTTGAACTCACAGAACAGGACCAGAACGTGACCGTCACGGCCACTATCGTGCAGGTCTTCAACCCACGGTTCTTCGCCGTCTGCCCGAAATGCAACGCCCGCATAGGGGAAGATAGCACGTGCGCGACGCATGGTAACATCGAACCAACATATAATTATGTCATGAACCTCTACCTCGACGACAGCAGCGACAACATCCGCTGCGTCCTGTGGCGCGAGCAGATCGAGCGGCTGCTTGGCAAGGACCGGGAAGCGGTGCTCGCATTCAAGGAGGCCCCCGCGGCGTTCGAGGAATACAAGACCGACCTGCTCGGCAGGATTGTCAAGGTCCGCGGCCGCGTCAAGCAAAACGAGGCGTTCGGCCGGTTAGAGCTCGTCGCCTATGATATCGACAAGGAAGTCGACCCAGAAAAAGAGGTGGCGGAGCTCCGACACCAAGAGAAAAAGCAACGGTCAGAAGTGGTGGAGAAGGAGACCGTCAACGCAACGGTCGACGATGACGACAAGGCAGAGTCGGTCACCGCCAAGCAAGAGACGACGCTCAAAGACAAGTCGTCGCCTGAGGAGGAAGTGTTCACCTTGGACGACGTCGAAGACCTGGAAGAACTGGACTAGTCATGTTCTACCTTTCTCGCCAGCACGTGGCCGAGCCATCCGAACAACGCGCCGAACAACCCGCTGATGAACGGACTGAAGACCGCGCTGATGTACGTCCCGACCTTGACTAAGGGGATGATTTCTTCTGCAGCGATCGCCTGGCCCTGCTCTGCGGCCTTTACCACCGCTTGCTCGGCGCCGAGCTCGACGACGGGCGTGAAGTTCACGATGAGCACGGCCACGCCTATCACGCCGACCACGAACCCGGTCAAGGCGCCGCTCCACGATGCCTGTCCCGCCTTCGCCTGATAATCAGCAGTCGCCACGTACCCGGCGACCAAGTACACGATGATAGGCAAGAAAAAGCCCAACCACTGGTTCCCGAAGATGCTCATGTACGTCTCGGCAGACCGACGCAGCACGAGAGCGCCGGCGATGTTCCACAATGTCAGCACGACGACCGGCCACTTGATGGCCTGCCAATAATACGAAAGGTCTTTCCCGGCGAACCGCATACACACTACCTCGTACGACGATTATTTATGTTTTTCTACTTCTCGCTCAAGGATGTCGATGACCTCCTCGCGCGTCTTGCCAGCCAGCTTGACGCGTAACCACTTCTTCATGCGGTTCCGCTTCAGCCAGCCACGCAGCTCCTTCCAACTCAACTCCTCATTGAACGTCCGATCGTCCACGCCCTCGGCCCAGTACAAGAGGTCGCTCAGGTTCTTCACCTCCTTGCCTCCCACCTTGAGGTACATGTCGCTCGGATCCTCGAAGATCCTGTTGTGCTTCCTGAAATTCAAGCGCAGATAGAACCGTGACTTCATGAAGTCACGCGCGACGACCATCAGCACGAACACGATGACGCTGTACGCGACGAGCATCCATATCTCTCTCGTCAACTGCTGGTGCGTCGCTTCGAACAATAATGCCTTGCGCAACCCCTCCGACGCGATGACGTACGGGTTGAAGCTTGTGAGGGCTTGGAGCTTGTCACCTAGCGTCTCCAACGGCAATATCAGGTTGGACAAGAACAAGAAGATGCTGGCGAGGCTGATAGATATCATCGTCGCCCCTTCCTGCGAGTTCAGCACGTACCCGATGGCCATGCCGAGAATGATGAAGAACACGATGTTCAGAAACAGGATGAGCAACCCGATCGCGATGTTGCCCAGCAACGCATCCCGTAGGAAATATGTCGCGATGCTGACCAGGATGATCATTTGCGCCAGGACGACGAGGAACGAGGTCAAGAAGTTCCCGACCATCAGCAGCTCCTCCCGGGTAGGCGTACAGAACGTCCTGAACGACGACTTGGAGCTCTTCTCCATGATGATCAACGTGCTCGACAACAGCAGCCCGATGAACATGACCACGAGCATCAGCAAGTAGGGGAACATGAACGTCAGCTTGCTCGTGGTTTTCGAGACGACCGGCTCGATCTTGGTCGTGATGGGCTGTGTGATGGTCTCTGACGACGTCACTTTCAGGTCGTTGATGCCGGCGTTCAACCCTTCCAAGGACGATTTCAAGTCTTCCAGCAGGCTCTTGACGGTCTGCGCGCGGTCCTTCACCTCGCCGAGCTTGTCGATGGTCTCCTCCCGGACCTCGTCAGCCTCCTCCAGCTTGTCGTTCATGTCGGCCAGGTCTTCCTCCAACGCTTCGATTGCCGAGCCGAAGTTGTCGATCGTGGTCGACTCGTCATCCTCGTTCGTCGTCATGAAGGACTCCACGTCATCGAGCGTTTCCTTGAAGTCGTCGAACGCCTCGCTCGAATATGAGGCGTCCTCGAGCTCGTCCTTCAAGTCATTGCCGTCGGTGACGAGCTGGCCCGTCTCTGTCTGCAGGTTCTGGAGCAACGTGGTCATCTCCTCGAAGTAGATGTCGACGTCGCCGGTGTCCACCGAGATGTTGTCCAGGTCCATGCTCGACGCCTTGTCCGTCGCGTCATCAGTCTCTCCCTCAAGCCCGCTCACGCTCGCCTTGAGCTTGACCACGTCCTCAATGGCCGTGTTGATACCCTCCTCCGTGCTCCACATCACGTTCAGGATGGTGTTCGTCAAGTCCTTGGAGAGCTCAGCGGTCTCCACGCCCAGGTTGGTGGAGACGGTCTCGATGATCTGGTAGACGAAGTTAGTCCTTGACGGGTCCACGTAGAAGATGATCTCGTTCGTCTTGTTGTTCTGGATGGTGAAGTTCTCCGGGAACAGTATGCATGTCTGGATGCTGCCCTGCTTGATGGCGTTGGTGCACTCGTCGAGCTGGAGATATTCCTCCACGACGAAGGCCGTGTTCTCCATGTTCTCCACGAACCGCGTCGTCAACCCCGAGTCGCTCAACGCGTAGTACCCGACGGCGAGGTCCTGCGAGGACGAAGTGGTGAACGCCAGTCCGATGAGCACGATGATGAACAGCGGGCCGAACAGGATGACGAAAGCGGAAGAGCGACTCCTAATGATCAGCAACAGATTCTTCTTGATGACTTGTCCGAGCCTGCTCATAGTCCTACCTGCCTGTTTCCCGCAACCATTCCTCGATGGAGCGCTTGTCCTCGTCCTGCTCCTCTTCTACCGGTGGCTTGCCGCCCGCATCTTCCTGTTTCTTTTCGTCCTCTTGCTTGGGGTGTTCCTTCTTCGTCTTCTTCCGCCTCTTCCTCTTTTTCCGCTGCTTCTTGGGCCGCTTCTTCTTCGCCTGCTCCTTGTTCCGCTCTTCCTTCGACAGCTCCTTCTTGCGCGCATCCTTCGGCTTCCGCGGCTCCATGCGCTTCATCGTCCGCACGGACCGTCCCTCCTTCTCCTGGTGGTCCTCCTCCATGATAGTGATGAAGACGTCGTCCAGGGACGGCTTGCCGATGTGCAGGTCGTCGACCTTCTCCTTGAGCTTGCTCGCCACTTTCATGACGTGCTTGGCGCAGTCCTGCGGCTTGTTCGTGTAGAAGATGAGCCCGTTGTTGAACGCCTGGCTCTTGATGAACAGCTTGCGCGCCTCCTGCTTCATCTCCTCTTCCACCTCGTGGTACTGGCCGCCCGCCAGGCTGACCTGCACCTGGTGGTAGTCAGAGAACTGGTTCTTGATATCGTCCAGCGTGCCGATCGCGAATATCTTCCCTTCCTTGAGGATGGCGATCCTGTCGCAGACGCGCTCGAGGTCTGAGAGGTGATGGGAGGCGAGGATAATCGTGGTTTCCTTGTTGTTGATCTTCCTGATGAGGTCGTAGATGTGATTCCTGAGCACGGGGTCGAGGTCCGCGGTCGGCTCGTCCAGGATGAGCACGGCCGGGTCGTGCATCAATGCGCACGCGATGTCCAGCCGCCGTTCCATGCCGCCCGAGAGGTTCTTGCCCAACGATTTCTTCGCCAGTTCCAAGTCCATCAGGTGCAGCAGTATCTGCATGTTCGTCTTGATGGTGTGCTTCGGCATCTCGTACAGCGACGCGTAGTACTGCATGTTCTCCGTCACGGTCAGGTCGTTGTAGAACGACGGTACCTGGGACGCGAACCCGAACACGCGCTTCGCCATGGAGAGGTTCTTGTGCACGTCCTTGTACGTCGGCTCGCCGAGGGCGCGGTGCGAGGGCTCGAGCAGCACGCGGACCTCGCCGATATCAGGGTTCAAGAAGCCGATCATGACGTGCAGCAGCGTCGTCTTGCCACTGCCCGACGTGCCGATGATGCCGATCACTTCCCCCTTGTACACGTCGAGGTTCACGCCGGAGAGCACGAGATTCTTGCCAAACGCCTTCTTGAGATTCCTGACCCTGAAGAACAGTTCTGACAACTCACCACCTCTTTTTCTCCTCCCCCGGAGTATGGTGAAGACCAGGGACAAGACTTTTTAAATCTTTTGTTCGTCATCGACGGAAACTCATCATTTCCTGACCCATTCCCACACGGCGAGGGTCAGGATGATGCACAACGCGCCTGCCAGGAACCAGAGCGCGAGCGGTGACGGGAACGGCTGCCGCGAGACCTCTTGGAGAACGACAGGAACGGCTTCCTGCGTCGCCATACGGGCCGTTTCAGGCGCCGTCGTGGTTTTGAGGGCCTCGACCGTGCCTGCGTCGCGCGTGCCGAGCCACCCGTTGCGCAACAGGCGGCTCCCGAACTCCACGACCGCCGCCAGGCCTATCGCGACGGTCGTCAACGGCAAGAACCGTCGCAGCTTGTCCTTCAGGCTATTCTCCTCTCGAGGAGCGATGATGATGTATTTCTTCGCCAGCTTGTAATGCGGCACTTCCTTGCCCTTCCCGGAATAGTGGTACTCGTCAGCAACGATGAGTCCGCTCTGCCGCAACGCCCGGAGGTTGTAGTGCACCGTGGAGAGCGGGATGTCCATCTCCTCGGCTACCTGCGTCTCGGTCGCGTACTCCTTCCCCGTCAAGTAGTCCAGGATGGCGCGGCACGTCTCGTTGCCGATGACCTGCGCTAACCGCTTGGACTCCTGTTCCTTCAAGGAGAGGAGCATGAACGATTCTTCAGCCATGTCCACCACGGAACACCTCGATGCCTATAAACCTTCTGGAGACTGCGAAAAGGATTGCGGTTATGCACGCAGCGTCTCCCACACGTGCTTGACGTCCCCGGCATACTTCCCGCCATGACGCCGCACGAAGGAAGGATAGGTCAAGTCGAGGAACCTCACCTCCTTGCCGTAGCGCCGCTGGATGTCGTCGAGCGCCTTCCGCTCACGGCCGTCCCACGTCACGTACTGCATGCGCACATCCTTCCCGACGGGTTGCGGCGAGCGGTACTCGATCCTCCACAGGACGCGCCACCCCTTGAGCCGCGAACGCACCCATGAGTCATACTTTCGCACCAGGCCTGACATCGCGGTCTGCCGGTGCGCTACTGGTCCCTGCTTCGCCCACCACGCGCTCGCCAGTCCTAAAGGCTCGTCGCCTTCCGTCTTGATCAGGAAGAGCTTGGTCGGCTGCTGCCGCGTGGCGCCGCCTTTCTTCATCGGCGAGAGGACTGCCTGGCATACGTCCTTGACGCGCTCCCAAGGGATGCGCTGCCGTTCCAGGACGCCCCTGACCACGACGCCCTTCCCGGTGGCCCGCACCTTCTGGACGATGTTGCCGATGAGCTCTGACATCAGCGTCGCCTCGAGGATGACGGTGGCCACGGCCATGACCCTGTAGAGCGCCGGCAGGTTCGGGATGCGGAAGAAGATGAGGAGGAGGAGCGCGATGGGCAGCTGCGAGGCCGCGGTCAGGATGACCGTCTGCTTATCGGGGTGGAACGCCATGCGCTTTCCCTGTCTAGCGAATATTAAAAAGGTTTTCTTTTATGCTCTCCGTGCTGCGGGCGGCGTCCCAGTTCGTACGGGAGCAGCAAGAAGCCGCCGATGTAGAAGAGGATGGTCAGCGCCATGAAGACGAAGAAGACGGCTGCGAGTAGCCATTGGCCTGCCTTGACGGTGCCGAACACGACGTCCTGGTAGTACGTCACGATGTCTATGAAGTACAGCCAGGTGTAGACGGCGAAGAATACTATGCTCGCGCCGACCCAGAGCTTCTGCACCTCCTTGAACAGTCGGTGGCGGTGGTACCACGCGCACATCAACGCGCAGGCCATGACGACGACGCCCGCGCTGATCGTCACCGGTGCGGCGTGCCCGATCATGGAGTGTGTCTGCACGTCCACGCCGATGATGTTCGTGGTGTCCAGCCTGCTGATACGGAACAGTGGCGTGAGCAGGAGCGCTGGGAGACAACTCAGGAAGAGGATGAGCAGCGGTCGTCTCATGCTTGGGTGCCGGCGGTGGTACAAGTGGTACCAGATGATGGCCGGGGAGATGAACAGGAGGGTGTAGCCGATGTTGTTCGCGAGGAACACGACGATTAGCGAGGCCTTACTCACCACGCCCGTCAGCGACGCCCAGTCATGCGCCAGCGCGGCCCAGACGTGCTCGTGGCCAGCGCCGAGGAAACCGAAGTAGAGCTGGTCCCGCACTGCGGTCAGGTAGGGGATGAGGAAGTTGCCGATGTCCGTCAACAGGTGCAGCACGAGCAGTCCGACGATGCCGAGCAGGAAGGTCTCCTTGTAGCGGAAGTGGTCGATGAACGACCGGTAGAACTCGTTCCCCACGTTGCCCGCCCTGTCGAGGAACCGGTGGACGGAGAGCCGGTGCCTGACCACGAACACGCTGTAGAAGAGCAGTCCGAGCAGGATGATGGTCGCGTCGACCGCGATGGCCAACCATTCCATCATCATGTTGAACACGAACAGGAAGAATCCGAACAGGACCAGCAGGGTCATGGAGAACCGTTCGGCCAACCGCTTCTCCGGCACTCCTTCCTCGTGCAGGACGCCCATGACGCTCCGTTTCAGGAATGGCTCTTGCCGGGCGACGTAGACGCCGATGCCGATGAGCAGGAGGATGCCGACCCCGAAGGTCCACAGCTCATAGGAGGCGTGGTGCCTGATGAGGTGCTGATAGAATGGTTGCAGGAACGGCGACGCCGTCTCCGCAGCGATGTCTGCGTAGGAGATGAGGTTTTTGACGATGAGCAGGAAGTAGGAGACGATGAGCAGGATGTCGAGGTCCTCCTTTCTCCGTCCGAAGAACACCTTGGTCGGGCTCGCCCGGTACAGCACGTAGCCGAGCAGCGTCCAGCTGATGAGCTTCTTGACGTAGTCGAGCTCGGCGCCGATCACTTCGGAGAAGTCCAGCACGTTGAGGATGATGAGCAGGAACAGGAACGCGTCAGTCCATCCGATGAGTGATTTGCGTGCTGCCATGCGCCACCTCTTTTCCCTCTCCTTGCGCCTGCATCCTTAAAACGTTTGCGTTGGGGAAAAGTATAAATACTCAGCACCCTTGTTTATAAGTCATGCGTTTCGTCGCACTACTCGGCGCTTTCCTCGCCTTAGGGGTCTTGCTCGTCGGAGCGGATGAGGTCTCACTCCTGGACGGCGCCGTGGCTGATGCTGATGCCGACGGTGTCATCGATGACTATGACGCCTGTCCGGGCACGCCCGCAGGCACGACCATCGTCGATCCGTCGGCGAACGTCGCCTATGCTGGGTGCACCTGCGATCAGGTAGGGCAGCTCATCGACACGACGAACCCGTGCTACTCGTTCTTCTGCTTCGGCACGGTCCTCGAGCTGAGCGAGCGGCCGTACGACGGCCCCGCCGTGGACTGCCCGGACGATTATTGCGACGGCTTCACGCTCTTTGATTTCCCGCCTGGTGGGTATCCGCGGTGCATCGACGGCGAGGTCGTCCCTTATTCCTGTGACCCGACGGTGGTGGTGAACGCGTCCGCGTGTGGCTATGTCCCTCCGTCGGTGGTGAACGTGACGACGCCTCCTGGGAATACTACTGGTGATACCACGACGCTTCCGCCGCAGAACATCACTGCCGCTCCTCATGATCGATTGGTGGTCAATGCGTCAGGTAACGCGCCGCCGGGCGATGGGCCGATCGTGTCGTCCGCGATCAATTTTTCGGTATCTGCCGCCGGTACGCGGCCGGTTCCTGTCTTGGCGGGCGACGCGCAGAAGTTCCTCTTGACCGATAGTGAGGTCACGTACGTGTTGCCGGATACCATCTTGCAGGATGGGGATGCGACCGTGGATGTCCTCTTCGTTACTCGGGGGCGTGGCAGGCGGTTCGACCCGACGCTGGCTGATGATCGCGGCCGAGAGCTGTCCTTGGTCAATGTTTCCTGCGCTGAGGATGAGGAGGCGACGTTCTTCTGCTTGGGTGAGTGGGTACTGCCCACGGATGACCGGGGCGAGCAGGAGATTTCCTTGCACTTCGTCTATGATGAGGGTGGTGGAGAGATTATTGAGGAGGACCTCGCTATCCCGTTCATTGTTGCCCCGCAGCCGTTCGCGCCCCGGCCGTCCCCGCGGGCGGTGGTCGCTGTTGCTGACGGCGCGGCCGCGGTGTTCGAGCCGCAGGAGACGTTCCTTGTCGAAGCGGTCCATGAGGAGCTCGTGGAGCAGGAGCTCACCGATCAGGACGTTGGAGGGTTTGCGGAGCGCATTCAGGAGACGGTGCGATACGTGGCTGTGGAGAAGGGGTCGGTCTATGATGAGGGGAAGAATACGACGACGTTCTCGCTCTCGGTCGAGCCGGATGAGGGCATCTTTGCTGAGAACGTCTCTGTCATTGAGTACGTCCCGAAAGCGGTCGCTGCCACGGCTGATGAGATTGTGTTCTCCGTGCCGCCGACGAGGGTGTTGCGGGACGACCCGTTGATTATGTGGCACTTCGCGGCGGTGGAGGAGCGCGTTGACATCTCGTACGAGGTGAAGGGCGAGGTGCAGGCCACCGGTAACACGATCGTGGCTGCGGAGTCGTTGCAGAACGGGACGTCGCCGTGGTTTATTGTCGTGCCTATGCTGATGATTCCTTTGATAGTGTTGTTGCTGATCGGGCTGCCGAGGCTGGTGCGCAAGCATCACGAGGAACGGCCGCCGCAGCGGTAGCCTGCTCGTTGCCGCGCTCTTATTAAAAGCCTTCTGAAGGAAAACATTTTTATACTACGTGGTCTGACAAGGCCTCATCTTATTTAAAAAAAAGGTGGTGGGTGATGATGCGGTTGATGAAGTTTTTATTCGGTTGTTGCTTGGTGCTCTTCTCCGTGGGCGTGGTTGCGGGAGCGCAGCTGCCCTTGCGTGGCACGGTCTTGAACAGTACCGGTGGTGGTGTTGACGGCGATTTGCGCGTGTACATCTACGACGCTGCTGTTGGCGGTACGTTGGTGTATGATTCCGGCGGCGATTTCAATGGTTCTATCGTGGACGGGTCGTACGCGGTCGTCTTGGGCAACACCAGCACTGCTTTGAACTTGGTGTACGGCAAGACGTATTACCTGGACTTGGCGGTGAACGCGGAGAACTTTGATTTCAATGGTGCTGGCCGGCAGGCGTTCGAGTCGCACGTCGGACCTGTCACGAACATCTCGGCGGTGAACATCTCGGACGCGACGGTGTTGACGAATCTTTCCACTCCTACCTTGTGTTTGAATGGTGTGTGCAGGACGACGTGGCCGTCCAGTGGTAGTGGCAATGAGACGTTCAATCTCACTGATGATGTCTATATCTATAGTTCTGGTACGACGTTGTACTTGAATGAGACGCAGCTGAATGCGACGATTGATGCGCGTGCGACTGGCGTGACTGATGGTACTGGTGGTTGGACGAATACTTCTTCCTGGACTAATACTTCTTTGCATGTCAACGTTTCTGGTAATGTGACGACTGCTGCCCTCTGCCTTTCAGGAGTTTGCTATGCTTCTTGGCCTGCTGCTGATAGTGGCAAGGCTGGTGATGGGGTGTACTTGTATAATACTAGCAACACGATGTATTTTAACGAGACAAAATTGAATGCGACAATCGATGCACGCGCCACCGGCTTCACGGGCGGTTGGAGCAACAATAGCGTGAATACCACGACTTCTTTGAACGTCGTCAGTAGTGGCAATGTCACCGCTGTTGGTGGTTGGTTTAGTTGGTTAGGATCTGTTGGAAATTTTATTACTTCATTGTTTGTACAAGATGTGAATGTTACTGGTAATTTGACTTTGAATGGTACTCCTATTGATGATTGGGGTGATATTTCTGGTGGTGCTGATGGTACTGGTGGTTGGGCGAATGATTCTGTGAGCACGAATACTTCGCTGGATGTCTTCGTCAATGGTTCGTTGAACGTCACGGGTAATGTGACGGTGGATGATCTTACGGTGTTGACGAACGCTTCTGTTCCTGTGTTGTGCCTTAATGGCGATTGTCAGAGCTCATGGCCTGTGGACACGGACACGACTGGGAGCTGGACGAATGATTCGGTGACCACGAACACCTCGTTGGGCGTGGTGATCGACGGCACGTTGGACGTAGCGGGCAATACGACGCTGACCAACCTCACCACGACGGGCAATGTGACTATCGGTGACGTGCTGTACTTGAACGTGAGAGATTCTTTGCCAACCGCGGTTACAGGAGCAGTCATCTTATACAATAACTCTGGCCCGGTGTTCCCGTGCTTCTACAACAGCACAGCGTGGGTGAGGTTCGAGAACTCATCGATGACGTGTCCATGAGGTTAACTCTATGCAGCGAAAAATCCTTTTGTTGTCGCTGGCCTTGGTCGTCCTAAGCGGCGTGGCGCTCGCGACGGACAATGATGTGACGTTGAGCATGCATGGCTTGGTCGCGACGGGCAACAGTTCTAATTACACGATAGAACTCTATGATGTGCCGTTGGTCGCGCCCGGGAATAGTTCTAATTATACGCATAATGAGAGTGTGTACGCGTACGCTGCCGAGCCGTACGTGGCGCCGTCGTCCCCGCCTGATGACGATGATGATGACGGGCCTGGCGGTAGCAGAACGGGTGACTTCTATTGGCCGACGACGGTGGAGGAGTCTGCTGACGAGGAAGTCCCTGACCGGCTGTTCACCACGTATGCGTCTTCTGCGAACAATTCCTTGCGGGTGGAGAGTCCTCGTGACGACATCGCGTTGTCCTCTTTTTCCGCCTCGCTCGTCGAGGACAAGCAGCACGTCCGCATCCGGGTCGTCGAGGAGGGCAATCCCGAGTTGCGGAACGAACTCCAATCGTTTACTGGCAGGACGTATTGCTTGTTTGAGGTCACGCACGAGGAAGTCGATGACGAGGAGATCATGTCTGCGATGTTGTCATTCAAGGTGAACAAGTCATGGGTGGAGCGTCAGAGCGCGACGCGGCATGATGTCGTCCTGTACCGGTTCGTGAAGTGGGTGTGGGAGGATTTGGTGACGACGTATGAGGAGCAGGACGAGGACTATTATTATTATGAGGCGTCGTCGCCCGGGCTGAGCGTGTTCATGGTCGGTATCGAGGAGGCCTTGCCGCCTGCGAACGAGTCGGTGAACGTCTCTTCGCCGCCGGTCACCGGCGACGTCGTTGTTGAGACGCCGCCGAGCGATGGTGACGAGCCTGCGTGGCAGGAATCATTGCCGATGTTCGATCGGGTGTGGCAGTTGCCGTGGTGGGCCTGGATGATTGTTGTCGTGGTCATCGGCGGCATCGTCGTCGGCGTGGTGTTCGCGAAGCGTGGGCGTGGTGTTGC
>WJKR01000038.1 GCA_014729015.1 Candidatus Woesearchaeota archaeon
TGTGTGGTGAGCGCGAGTGTTGTGAGGTCTTTTCTGGTGAGCGCGAGTGTTTCTTGTAGTGAGAGGCCTGTTTCGAGGATGGTCTTGACGAGTGCTTTGTCTCTTTTCGTTGTTTTCTTGAGGACTTTGTTGAGTCGCGTTAGCTCGTGCTTGGTTAAGACTCGTTCCTTCGTGATGGATTTGAGTCCGGTCAACTCTTTGAGTTCCTCGGTATCTCTTGCTTGTTGCGTTGCTGCTAGAAGGTAGGCGTTTCTGAGGTCTCTTGCCGTTATCTTGACGCTTGCTTCCTTTGCGGCGGCTGCGATGAGTTGCTCGACGCGTCTGGTGGTGAGTTGCGCGGTTTGCCGTGAAGAAAAGAGATAGTCGTGCGGTTGTGTACGTGTGTAGGCGGCAAGTTTTGTCGCGAGCGGTGTACTCAGAGAAATCGTCCTTTGAGCAACGGCGAGTTCACGCCCTCTCAAGCTTGTTTTCTTGAGGTTGACGAGTTCTTTCAGGGTGATGCCTGTTTCTGCTAGGAGTCGGAGCAGGAGTCGTTCGCGTGTGTTTGCGTACTGTAGTAGGAGTGAGAGGTCTCGTGAGAAGTCTGTCCGTGTTCGTACAGCAGCGTCTCTGCTGCTGTTTTTCGGGGTTTTCGGACCCATGCTGCACGCAACTCGAGTTTCGCATTTCTAAAAATTACGAAACTCATATTTAATGGTTCCGGTGTCGCTTCAGGAAAACCTCTCCTACTGAACCACGACAAGCAAAAGCATAAAAAGAAGAAAAAAAGAAAGGAAAGAACGATGAGCATCGAGCAAGAAAAAACCTCCGCGGAAGTCCGAGAAGCAGAACAAGAAGCCAAGAGCAGCAAAGACGCGATCTACATCAAGATACTCATCAGCCTCGGCGTCATCAGCCTCCTCATGGCCGTCATCATCATCATCGCCAGAGACATGCAGACCTCGGCGCAGACCAACGCCATCTTCCTCATGAGCATCCTGCTCCTCGTCATGGGCGGCGTCTGGCAACAGCGCGACAAGAAACAAGTCGAAAAAGCGAAAGAAAAATACGAGAAGCTCACAGAAGAAGAAGCACGAGGCATACGGATACGATGATCACTTCCTCCTAAAACGACCCCCGCAATGATGACGTCGGGGACGCCGCTTAGTCCGCACACGAACGCCGCAACGATCACACACATACGTCCTCTTCCCCCCAAAGAGAAGGAATATAAGCAGCACGAGAGCGACCACCACGACCCCGCCGACGAGATAGGCGCCCTTGATGAGGCGCGTCCTCAACGGGAAGACTTCCTCGACACTCTTGAACAACACCTGCTCCCGTTGCCCATAGAACGCCCGCACCAAGACCTCTTCGTTCTCCAGCAAGTCAAGCTTGGAGAGCTCAGCCCGGACATACACCTCCTTGGTCGCCCCAGGAGCCAACAACGACGTCCTCTGCGTCCCCAAAGTCACGGGCAACCCGTCGACGACAACATCGATAAGCTCCACGTTAGCATACGTCGGCACGTCACCAGGGTTGTGCAAGGAGATGTAGAACGCGTCATCAACGCGGTCATACACCATGCCCCGCACCTCAAGCTCGGCGTAATCAGGAATCTCGATGACAGGGATGACCTCGAACGTCTGCCGCAACGAGTTCTCCAACGCCCGCGGGTAATCGCCGAACAGCACGACGGCATCCGCCCGCAACCCTTCAGGAGCGATGGCGGCATCATACAACACCGTCTTCCGCTGGCCGGCAGCGATGAGCCGAGGCTCCTCGTCACCCACGGAGAGACGCTCATCGCCTGATTGCAGCGCGAACGAGCCGAGGAAGAAGACCGGGATGAGCGAAGGGTTGTCATACGTCACCTCGAGCTGGTTCGTCAACCGGTTGTAGTTCATCGAATCAATCTCCATCTCAGGGACGATAATCGGTAGCGGGACATACTCAAGCGCTACAGGAGTCGCGAACTGTTGCGTGACGAGACGCGGCGTCCGCCCGACCTTAGCGACCACGAAGAGATCCTTGCCGTACTCGTCCTTCAGCCGCTTCTTCAGCCTGCTCGCGACGTCGCCGAGGTAATTCCCGACCAGCACTGCCGTGCTTATACCGGAAGTGGCGAGGTACTCCTCGACCTGCTGCGGGACGTTCGTCCTACCGATGAAAAGCACGGGAACGTCGCTATCGATGAGACCCGCTTCCAAGAACTCGCCGTTGGTCAAAACGACCTGGTCGCCCGCCGATCGCTCATAAAATAATTCGACGACATGGATGTTGTTCTCGAACTTTCCCCCCTCATCGATGACCAAAGGGTCGTACGGGGCGAGGGCATCAGTGACCGCAGCGTCGACGATGCCATAAATGGTGACCGAGAGGTTATGCTCGCTCACCAATGACACGAGCTCCTCGAGCGGCACGTCGTCAGCGAAAAGCACGAATGCTCGCTGCTGGATGGCGTACGGCGCCACTGCAATCGCGTTGTAGGGATAACGGGAGTCCGTGATAATCAGTTGTTCAAGAGGAAGCCCCTGGGCGAACTGCACGCCGATGCTGCCCGTTCCTGGCAGGGAGATGGGGATGAGCCCTTGGTCGTGAAGCAATCGTTGGACGCCGATGTACTGCCGCTGCCGCCGCGGCTCGAGGACGAGGACGCGCGGCGCCTTTTTATCCAGCGCAGCGGTGACGGCGAGGGCGCTCTGAGGAGTGGCGATGAGGTCGACCGGCGTCTGGGTCAACGCCGCGAAGAGGAGGCCGTGATACATGTCCTCCCAGTCCTGCGAGTTAATGATGACCTGGTCGAAGCCGACGCCGATGTCCGGGGTGAGCGGCGACGCGGACGAGAAAGGGAGCATGAGTAGGAGGAGAAATACTGCGGCGGCCTCAATGGCGATTTGCTTCATAGTCATGGAGCTCCCCTTGCTGGAGCTCAGTGGACGATTCTTTATAAAGTTTTTCTGCTCGTTCAAGGTCTTGCTCTGATGCCTTGAGGTCGTGCTCGAGGCGCTTGAACTCCTCCTTGATGAGCTCTTCTTCCTTGTCGAGCTGTTTGTGGTAGTCGAGCGCGCGCTTCTTTCGCTGGGCGAGGAGGCTCATCTTGTCGTGGACGTGGGTGGTGTGGCGTGTCTTGAAGTGCTTGATACGGTCGGCGAGGAGTTGTTGCTGCTTGTAGGTGTTCGTCAACGCCTCGCTCAGTGCCGTCTGCTCTTCACGCAGCGCACCGGCGTCTTTTGCCAGGAGTTGCTTGTCCTCGTCGAGGTGTCGCTCTCGTCCTTGGACGCGCTTGAGGAAGGCGAGCAGTTCTTTCTCGTACGCATCAACCTTCGCCATCTCCTTGTCGAGAGCTTCGTGCCGTCCGTGCACCTCTTGCCGTACGTGTTCGGCTTTCTTCTCCTGCTTGTGCAGCTTGGCGAGCTCTTCGGGAAGGTGGTGCTCGTAGCCCTTGATGTGGGCTTCGAGGATGTCGAGTTTCTTCCTGAGATAGTCCTGTTGGTAGTGGAGTTCCTGCTTCCGCTTCCTGGTCAGGGAGCTCTCGTCGATGAGCTTCTGGTACTGGTTGAGTATGGACTTGTGCTTGAGCTTGAAGGTGTGCAGGTGGCGGAGCCATTGCCAGAGCACGCGGATGAGCACGATGAGGAAGAGGATGCCCGCGGCGATGATGACGTGGAGGAGGGAGGGTGATTGCGTCGTCGTTGCCTCCGCGGCCGTCTGGTTGGCAGGAGCGGGGGGTAAAGGTTGCGGCAAGTAGGGGGAGAGGTCGACGGAGAGGGTGTGGTTGCGGGTGAGGAACCTGCCGCGGTAGCCGTAGTCGTAGTCGGTGGTGAAGTCCACGGTCGCTTGCTGCTCGGTCACGACGACGTCATAGGAGTAGATGAGGACTCGTTCCCCTGGCTGGAGCTTCTTGGTCGCCTCGGTCGTGCCCCTTGCGAAGACGCCATCCGGGAATGATTCGACGAACTTCGCAGTGACTGCTTGGTGGTGGTTGTTCGTCGCGTACACGTCGACGGTCAGCACGCCGTCGCCGCCGCGCTGGTCTGACGTCGTCTTCTCGATGGTAACGTCCTTGATGGGGGTGATAGTGACGGGGAAGGTCTGCGTCGCCGTGGTCGTCTGCGCGTGTTCCGCCCTGCCGGTGACGGTGACGGCGAGCTCTTCCCGCTGCCGTCGCTGGACGTCGGGCATGTCGTAGGGGATTGCTGCCAGGAGTCGCGTCTGGCCGTAGGGGACTTGCACGGTGATGGGCTGCTTTGCTCGCGACCAAGTTATCTCCGCGTCGTAGCCCTTGAAGGTAAAGTAGCGGTACGGGTTGTAGACCGAGACGTTGATGACGCCTTCGCTGAGCGCTTCGAACTCGAGCGACGGCGTGGACACGCCGATGGCGAGGGGTAAGCGTATCGTCTGGTAAGGGAACGTTTTAGCGAACATCCGTTGGCCTTCGTCGGTGAAGTTATAGGTCATCCGCATCTCAATCGTGCCTGACGCGTTGATGTAGGGCGCTGCGAGCTTGACCACTCCTTCGACGGTTTCGTTCGGGTTGAGTAGCGCGGTCATCGTCGCTTCGCCTGATCCGTCCTTGACGTCGTTGTTAGTGGTGGAGATGAAGTCGACTTGGTAGTCGTAGTCGATGACGAAGGGGTCAATGGTGAGGTTCTCGTCCTCTTCGTCGTTGTAGATGGCGAAGGTGATGGTGAACGGCTCTGCTGGTTCGAGCGAGGCGGTATCGGTGATGGTGATATTGAACTTGATGGGCACGGTTGCCGTGAGTGTTGTACTCGAGCTGTTCGCTGTTTTGCGCTTGCCGAGCGTGGTGTACTCGGTTCTCGCCTGGAGTTCTGCGTCGAAGGCGCCGTCCGCCCTGAGGATGAAGGTGCAGTCGTCCGAAGCGTCGCTCTTGAGCCTTCCCGTCCAGTACACCGAGGTGCTATTGGTGTCGCAGTGCGCGACGTCCTCGGCGGTGAGGTTCTCCGGTAGGGTGAGCCGCATCACGACGTCTTCGGCTTCTCGCTCGCCGGTATTGTTTATCCAGATAGTGGCGCTTCGACGGTCGCCGATAACCATCGGTGCCGTGTCGTTGACGTCGAGCGTGACGGTGAGGCTCGCTTCGAGGTCGTAGAGGACGAGCCGCGCTTGGGTGTCGCTTATCTTCTCGTCGTGGCAGAGCACTTCTGTTCCGAACCGTTTGCAATCGCCTTCGTCGAGGATGATGGATTGGTTGCCGCCAGTGATGAGGATGGTGGTCACATTGCCGCTGCTGACGCCGAGCGTGTAGTCGCCGGTGTCGAGGGTGATGGTATTCTGCGCCGAGTAGGTCTTGTTGAAGACGACGTTCTCCGGCGAGGCTGCGGGGATGAAGAGTAGGCAGAAGAACACGATAATCACGACTGTTTTGACGGGGTTGTTCGCCATGCGGCACCTCTTTTTTGTTGGTGTTCCAAGGAGCGGGGTATATTTAAAGTTTTGGCTCGGTGCACGTCGAGAACGGGCAAAACCTTATATACCGCCGGAATCGTGGATTATGGATGCGCGACCACCACGAGCACTTCTACCCTGTCTTGATCATCGCTGCTGCTGGTATCATGGTGCTCGCTTGCTTTTTGGTGCTGACGCCGCGGATGACCGGGAACATCGTCGGGGTCGGCGGCAATAGCAGCGCGCTGAACTTGGTCGCTTACAACGATGCTCTCTCCTGGGTCGGGTTATATGGGAACTTGACGACGAACACGACGAATGCGACGTTGGACATGGTCGGCGGGCAGGTGCTGCAGGTGAATTTGACGTATTCCCAGGCGTTCACGAACGACACGGTGATCGTTGCGTCAATGGTTCCTGATCCTCTATGGACGAATATTTCTCCTGCGTCGCATGCTGCGGTGAACACTTTTATTGGCAAGAATCCTGCTGATGCGGTGAGCGCTGATAATACGTTACAAGAATTGGTGAACTTCACGATCGATGATATTATCTACGAGTCATGGTCAGTGGCGGTGAACAGTTTTTCTGGCACGTACCAGACCGGCGCGTTGGTCAGCAATGGGAGCTTGTTGTTCGTGACGAAGCCGGTGAATGGGAGCGGTTTTGACAATTCATCGGTTGATTTCCAGATGATGCTGCCTATTCCTGCGAGCGGGGTGGTGAATTATACGTTCTTTGTGTTCGAGCAGTCAGAGTATCCTGGGGAAGTTGTGGAGTTGCCGTGTAATGCTTCCATCAATTTGACTGCATCGTTATGGACGGATAATCAGAGCGTGATATTGGAATGGGCAGATATTGGTGGCGCGACGAGCTATGAAATATTGTATGTGGACGGATTAGATAATAATTACTTGAATTTCTCATCACCGACTGTCGTTAATAATGGATTGGTAACTTCTTGGGTCGATGCGGCTCCGAGTGATGAGCGTTATTATCGCATTCGATTGAATGATTCCAATAACTCCTGTGTTGGTCAAGATATTGTGGGTACATTATCACTCAATCTCTCTCCTGATTATAATTTGGTGAGCACGCCTTTCATTAAGGAAAACAAAACGGTTGCTGAGACGCTACGTAGTATTGATGGGGATTACTCAGAAGTATTAGTATTAGATAATGCAGGAAAAACATATCAGTTCTATCTCATCGTGGGACAAAACATATTCAAAAACTTCGACGACATCACCACAGGAAAAGGATACTGGATAAGAACAAACAAA
>WJKR01000039.1 GCA_014729015.1 Candidatus Woesearchaeota archaeon
CCCCTCGCACGCACCCTCCTCACGATGGCGGATGACTACCTCGAACGGCAACGGCGACGAGGAAAAAGAGACTACACCGACCAACTCCTCGACACCATAGAGCTCTTCAAGAAAAACAGAGAAGCCGTCCCGCGCTACGAGCACGTCCTCGTCGACGAGTACCAAGACGTCAACGACCAACAGATAACCCTGCTCGAACTCCTCGAACCGGCCAACCTGTTCTGCGTTGGCGACCCCCGGCAGAGCATCTACGGCTGGCGCGGCAGCAAGCTCGACCACATCCTCGCATTCCCCGAACGCCACCCGAAAGCAGCCGTCATCCAGCTCACCAAGAACTACCGATGCGCCCAAGACATCCTCGACCTCTGCAACGACGTCATCAAGAAGACCGGCTATCCCGACCTCCAAGCGACCACGAAAGAACGAGGTGTCATCACGATCAAGCACCACGCCACGGAAGACGAGCAAGTGAGCGCCGTCACCAAAGCCATCAAGGGCTACCAAGGAGACAAACGGGACATCTTCGTCCTCGCCAGGACCAACAAGGCGCTGGAGAAGGTGCAGCGAGCGCTGGCAGCGCACGGAATCGACTATCTGCTTAGGACCGACGAGCTCAAACGCACCAGCATTGACCCGAAACAAGACCAGGTCACCCTCGCCACCATCCACGCCATCAAAGGACTAGAAGCAAAGCATGTCCATGTCATCAACGCGAACACGAACAACTTCCCCTGTAAAGCATCCGACCACCCCGTCATGGACCTCTTCCACCTCCATGACGACTACGACAGCTACGCAGAAGAGCTCCGCGTACTGTACGTCGCCCTCTCACGAGCACGACAAACGCTGCACATCAGCTACACCGGCGCGCCCACCACCTTTCTCCCGGCGACGACAAGCAGACCGGCGCAGCGACAGCTCACCACCAGTGACGACGCCGCGGCGCTCATGCACCTCCGGCGATGGCGCTACCGACAAGCGGAAGAGAAAGGCGTCCCTGCCTACGTCATCTGCCCGGACAACACCCTCGAAGCCCTCATCACCCAGAAGCCACGAACCCCTGAGGAACTCTCACGAATACCAGGGCTCGGCCCTCACCGCGTCGCAACGTTCGGCGACGCACTCCTCGAACAGCTCACCCTCCTCTGAGAAAAGCAAAAAGTTTTTATAGGAAGACCAGCACAGGACACCTTAAGAATCAACAGGGGCGACGCCGTGAACAAAGCACAAGCAAGCCTAGGCATGATTATCCTCTTCATCGCAGCCCTCTTCATCGGCGCCATCGCGGCCGGCGTGTACATCACGAACACGAACAAGCTCCAAGCGAAGACGAAACAGACCGGCGACGACGTCAGGAAAGAAGCGAGCTCCACCATCTTCGTCATGGACATCTACGGAGAAGACGGACGGGACGGCACCCTCGAAGAGTTCCGACAAGTCATCAAGCTCCCGCCAGGGTCAGACGCCGTCGACCTCGAAAACCTCATGCTCGCCATCAGCACGACCAACGCCACCGCCAGCCTCACCTACAGCGGCGTCGGCAACTCCCTGACCAAAGGAAACGACGGCTACAACACGTTCACGGACGAAGAGGTCGGCGAGCTCGGCGACTACTTCAACCGTATCGGCTCGGACATCGACAGCAACCCCCCGGTCAACATTGGCATCGACCTCGACCTCGACGGCACCAACGACAATGTCATGGTGTGTGAGAACGGCGTGACCTGCGATCCAGGAGACGACGGCAGCTACGTCCTCTTCAACCTCTCCGCCGCAGGCCAGATCAAGGTGCAGATTATCGACCAGTTCGGCGCGCCCATGGACATCGCGGCGAAAAGCAACGAGGTCTACGGCAACTACCTCTCAGCTATCAGCGACGGCACCACGACCTACGGCTACATGACCATCACCGGCGACGAAGGAGCCGCACAGCCCTACACCATCTTCGCCGACCAGATGACCGTCTACCAAGTACCTCACACATTGGAAGAAGACCTCGACCAGGACGGCGGCGACGAATCACTCGTCATCAACGACACGCACGTCATCCTCCACTACTCCAGCAAAGGGGACATCGCGGACCAGCTCAACGACACGAGAGGCGTCGCGTATCCGCTCGGCGTCGACCTCTCAGGAGGAGGCACACCCATCGACACGAACATCACCCTGCTCGACAACGACACGAGCGAGGACTACGGCACCCTGACTGTCATGGGGACCACGACGAGAGCATCATACATCGACGCCAACGTCACCTTCCACATCACGCCCAAAGACCTCAACCACGGCTACTACGCAGTGCAATACGTCGAGCAGTCAGAGAAATACCAAGAAGGGGTCTTCAACGACGGCGACATCCTCCGCCTCTACTACGAAGCCGCAGAACCGGTCATCGAGGACGAGTTTGTCCGCATCATCCTCACCACGCGCTCAGGCACGCCGACCTACACAGAATTCTACGCCCCGAACATCATCGCGCGGCAATCAGTCGCCGTCTACCCGACGCGCTTCAGCCGCTAGGACGACCGCCGCACCTGCCGGACGCCGAACACCAACAACCCGGCGAGCACGATAATACCGAGCATGATGATGAGCTCCCCCGTGTTCTCGATAGAGCCGAACGCGACGAACCCGTGCGACGCCGTGACGGACAACCCGCACTCCTCAGGCGGCACGCTCGCCTCCACGACCACGCGGTAACGCCCAGGCAACAAGTGCGGCAGCGCCGCCTCAAACGCGCCGTCAGGCCTGCTGACCGCGTGCAACGGCGCCACCTCCTTACCACGGCCGTCCTCCAAAGTCATGGACACCACCGGGTCGGGAATGCACGATGACGACGAGCTTACCGGCAACCGCAAGCCGGTCCGCGCGCTCATCACGCGCGCGACGACCCTGTTGCGACGATGGGAGAAAATAGGGTACTGCTGCACCTCGACGAACACCCCAAGGGACTGGTTCTTCTTCTTCTCCCCGCCGAACATCTCGGTCACGAGCAAGGACAACTCCTCGCTGTTTGGGTCATAGGTGTACCCGCCGCAACGTAGTTGTTGCTGGGATCGTGCCGCGAGTGACTTGAGCACGTGCACAGCCGCTCGCTGCTCCAAGATGCCCGTGCCATACGTAAAGAAGTACAGGCACGTCCCTTCACTGACAAGCAGTTCTGCCTCCTGTTGAACACCAGTATATCCTTGCTCATCATATGCCATGCCGTCGGTGAACACCACGGCGATGTCGTTCCCGGCGCTCTCCGAGAACAAGAACCTCGTCTTCCGCAGCGCGGGGATGAGCCTCGTCGTCCCTTGCGGGGACACCTTGCCCAACGCTGAAGACACCGCGTCCTTGTCCCTGGTCAACGGCACGACGAGGTGCGCTTCGTCCGCGAACGTGACTAGTGCCCGACGGTCGCGCAGGCTGAGCAGACGGTTGAGCCGATCCACCGCCCGGGACACTTGTCGGAGGTACGGCCGGATGCTCTCGGACGTGTCCATGAGGATGGCCACCCTGCCGGGGCCTCGTTCCCGCGCCAACAATACCTCTTCGCGGAGCGCCAAGTCGAAGTCCTCCAAGCGCTCCTCCAGCAATGCGCAGGCCACGACGCCGCAACTGCTGCTGGCATTCGTCACCGTGATGTTCCCCATGCTTGCCGTCCCTGTGAACGAGCACGAACCGTTATTGTTCGCGTTGAAGAACGCCTTCGCGCGCACCGAGTAGTTGCCCGGCGGCAAGACGCCCCGCGACAACCGGTACTGATGGTTCGTCGCGACGAGCGAGAGGTTATACGTTCGGTTGTCCTGGTCGGTGAAGGTCATGACTGGCTCGAGCTGCGGCACGCACAACGACCGCTCGTCCTGCTCCATACCGGTGAGGAGGAGCGATTCCAGCTTGGCCCACAACCCGATGGCGTCGAGCCCGCGCACATCGAACGCGGATGCCTCGTGCGTCGGGATGATGGTGATGGCACCGATGGTCGTTATCTCATCCCACGCCTCGGAGAACGCCTGCGTGATCGTCTGCGTGTTCGTGAAGGCGCGGTACCACCGTTGCACAGCTGAAGCGTCGCTTTCTTCCTTCACCATCTCTTCCAAGATGTTCTCCTCATCGCCGTCGATGCCGAAGTTGATGGTGAAGATGGAGATGCCCTGTTCGCGCAGGTCGCGCGAAACGTTGATGATGTCTCCGGGCTCATCGGATGGGACGCCGTCGCTCAGGAAGATGATGCCTTTTCTCGCTCGCCGTTCCTGCTTCCGGAACATGGTGCGCGCCTCTTCCAACGCCGGCAAGTAGTTCGTCCCGCCGCTCGTCGTGACGGCCATGATGCCCTCGGTCAAGCTCCGCTTGTCATCGGAGAAGTTGTGCGTGATGGCTGACGTCTCGCTGAACGTGATGACCCCGATGCGCTCGCCCAGTTGCAGGTTGTCCACCAGTCGTTGCGCCGCTCGCTTCGCAGCCAGCAGCTTCTCGCCTTCCATGCTGTTCGAGGCGTCCATGACGAGGATGACGTCGGTGCCGAGCCCGATGTTGTCGATGACGCTGCTTTGGGCGCCGTCCGTCGCGTCGCGCAACCGCTGCGCGATTTCGTCGCACGTCGGCTCGTCGCACGTCGCGACGGATTGCTCGATGGCCTTCGCCGAGCAGTTGTACGGGATGCCGACGCATTTCGTGCCGTACCAGAAGGGGCTGCCGAAGCACTCGCAGTGCTTCGCCGACGCGTCGCTCGACTCCTCGTAGATGGTCTTCGGGAAGGCGATGGTGACGAGCGCGGCGAAGGCTATGGCGATGAGTCCTGTCCAGATGATGGTCTGCCTGTTCATCCCCTCCCTCCTTATCGTTGCTGCTTCGCTCGTGCGAGCTCGTGCTTGACGTGTTCGAGCAGCTGCTTGAGAAAGGCGACGTTCTGCTGGAGTTCCTGCACCTCTTTCCTGAGCGTCTCCACCTCTTGGTTGCTCGGATGCCTGGCCGTTCGTGGCGGTTGCGGTTGTTCGATGCTCATCCGTGCAATCCTCCTCTCAGGTAGTGCTCTGCTTCTTCCACGAGTAGCCGTATCTCCTTGCTCAGCGAGTTGACCTCGTGGTGCGTCCGGGTGATTTCCCTCCTCAAGGAGTGAAGGTCGTGCGGCGCAGGAGTTATATGTTTTTCCCTTTCGTACAGGTTCGCTTCCCGTTGCCGTCGCTTCTTCCTCGCTTTGCGCGGCGGTATGAGCCGCGCCGCGCCGCCGATGGCGATGCCGACCGAGGCGGTGGCGGCGATGATCACCCACCACGTCGTTCGTTCCTCGTGCGCCGCTGCTCTCGTGATGGTGAACGTGATGACGTCCTCGTCCGTCTCCTTGACCGTGTCGTCGGCGTAATAGGATGCTTTGAGCACGGCGACGTACTTGCCTGGCGGCAGGTCGGTGTTGTCTTGCCGGAGGGCGAGCGGGAAGATCGCGCCTGGTTGCACGATGACGGGTTGTGGGTAGGTGATGTTCTTGATTATGGTCTGGTTCTTCGTGATCAGGATGATGGGGGTGACGAAGAGGATGACGTTTCCGCTGTTCTTCAGGTCGAGCGTGGTCACCATGGTTTGTTGGTCGTCGCCGAACTCTGTCTGGACGTCCTGCAGTTGGAGTTGCTGGTAGGCGTCTCCTGGTGGCCTGAAGCTGATGGTCATGTGCTGGTCTGATCCTGGGTGTACGTGGATGATGAGGCGGTGGACCTGGGGCGGGAAGTCCTGGGGAAAGCTGGTCGTGACCTTCACGTTCTTCTGTGTGCCCGGTTGGAGGATGAAGCTCGTCGGTTCCAGCGAGGCGTAGGCGAGCAGGTAGGACGAGGTGTACGCAGGGGTGAGCTCGCACATGACGGGTTCGAAGCCGTCGTTGTAGAAGGTGATGACGAGCTCTTGCGGCGATGCATAGTCGTCGATGAGGACGTGCTCTGGTGTGATGACGAGCGCTCCTGTCGGGCAGAGGCTGAGGAGCATGATGCTGCCGAGCAGGACGAGGAGTCTGCTCACGCGTTTCTTCTCACCCACCTCTTTTCCCATCTCGTTGCTACACGAAAAACGACTATTTAAACGTTTGGGCTTTTTGTAGGGAGAGTTTTTTTTCCTGCTTTTTCCCTGCCGGCTGCACGACAGAAAGATTTAAATATGATAAGGCTGGTATGTGGCATATATAAGTATACTACGAGCGATAATTCCGTAACTACTGGTGTGTGAGGTTAAAACCATGAAACAAGCGAGAATGATAGGATTGTTGTTCCTGCTCCTGCTCTTGAGTGTGGGGGGTGCAAGCGCTGCCCAGAACAGGCTGAACATCACGATGACCGAGACCGTGTACCAGAACGTGACGTATGGCGAGGACTTCTGGTCCACGAACGTCATGGACGAAGATATTGTGAGCTGCCGCATCGAAGGCGTCGTCAACGTCACGAACCCGAGCGGTGACACGATCGCTGACGTCAACCTCTCGTTCATCAACACGGACAACATGTCCAAGAACTTTACGTGGATGGCGGGCAGGAGCGGCTCGCAGATTGCCGGCGTGAATCCTGGCGACACGTTCATCATTCACATCCCTGAGCTGCGCGGCGGCAACTACTCGACCTTCAACTACACCATCAATTGCACGGATGTCGAGCCACCGCTCAACATCGAGACGAACTATTCCAATCCTGAGACGAGCGTCACGACGAAGGTGTTGGCAGGCCATAACTGGACGGTCAACCAGTCTGCGACCAACCAGCTCGCCATCGGCGTGCCGGTCAACAACGTGAACATCACTATCGAGGCGCAGATGGTGCTGTGGAACGCGACTTCTGATAATTTCTCGCTCATGTACCTCTACCCAGAAGGGGATGCTGGCAACGTTGTCGGCAACGGTACTGATGATCAGACGTGGTGGTGGGTGCCGAACGGCGGCGCCCTCGGCGTCGGCGGCAGCGCGTTCATCGTTTTCGTCGTCCGCGCGCCTGATAGCGTGCCGACCTCGAACACCTACAACGCGTTGCGGGAAATCTTGGAGTACGAGGTCGTGGGTAACTTGGCGAGCAACCTCACCCTCAACAAAGTCCTCGCGGTCGGCGACATCGACATCGAGCTGGACAAGCAGATTCTGTGGCCGGCGACGGCGGAGAACGTCTCGAACGTGACTTGGGGCGTGAACGGAACGGTGACCGTGCCGCTCAACCTCAGCTACAACCTGACCAAGGTGGCGTTCTGGGTGACGTCGGACCTCAGCCCCGCGAACACGAGCAGCTGGGGAGGGCAGGACCTCATGCACAACGAGACGCCGAACAAGGAGATCAACGAGTCCATTCAGTGGACCATGGGTTCGTATTGGGAGTTCAACTACACGGACGCGAGCAACAACATCTCCGCCCGGCCGCCCATCGTCTGGATCAGGCCTTACTTCACCCTGATGAACGCCTACGGCCAGATTATCAACACCTCGGTGACGCGCAACGGCGAGGACTACTACCTCAAGTACATCTATGTCATCAACGGCTACTGGCTGCAGATTGACAAGAACATCACGAGCGTCGGCGACGATGTCTACCGCATCGACACGCTGGTGCAGAACATCGGTAACGCGGCGACGCCCGAAGGATTGGTCGTGACCGTCTATGACTACGTACCGGCAGACTTCGCCGCGTGGAACTGGACCATCGACGGAGCGCCCAGCCTCTATGACGGCATCAAGCAGAACATCACGGGCGGCGGCTTCAACGGCACGGCGTACCGCTGGACCGTACCCTTGCGAGGCGTGCAGAACGCGTCGTTGTATCCGGTGCCGCAGACGAACAGCACGTACAACATCAGCTATGCGGTGAACGGCAGCGGCGACTACAAGGTCTCGGAACTGTACATCGTCGGCTTGGACCCCCGCAAGGTCGAGGGTGCCGGCTCGCTCGAGTACATCACGGTGCGAGGTGGTCTCGGATCGTCATCAGCAGAGGTCTTCTACGTTGGTGTGGTGCTTTTCCTCATCATCATCAACGTCGTGAACTTTGTCATGACGAGAAGGATCAACCAGAAGTTGAACAAGCGATAAAAACCTTTTTTTTTCCTTTGCTGTTACCAAGTGTGGAAGAGGGGTGGGTGATGACGTGAAAACAACGATTTTTATCATGAGCGCGCTACTCCTCTTGTCACTCCTCCCTCTGGCCGCGGCGGAGGTCGTCGTGTTCGACGAGTACGACACGACTATGGACTACCAGCAGGGCAAGCTGTCCGTCACCAAGCACCTCCGCCTGAAGAACGTTGGACCAAACCCGATCATCCCTGGAGAGATCCATTTCAAGGTCTCGCAGGAGCGCAAGGGAGAATCCTCTGCTCCCACCATCGATTCGTTCAGCGTGGTCAACAAGTACAACAAGGAGTTGGACACGCGACAGTACGCCTCCGACACCGAGGTCGACCTCGTCTTTACTGTGTGGGACCCCCTGCTCCCCGACTTCTTCTATGACATGACGATGACGTACTCCTTGGACTTCGACCCCCGGGGCGTGCTCTTCTACCAGGTCGTCTTGCCTGAGGAGCGGACCACCATCCCTATTAGCAAAGCGACTACCACGTTCAACCTGCCGAAGCGCTACCATGTCACGTATCTCGCGCCGGAAGGAGAGGTTGCCGCAGCAAAAGAGGTGACATCAGTGACTTGGAAGGTGAAGGACTCGTACGCGGTCGAATACTCGGTCGTGCCGTTCCCACGATTGGGATTCAAGGCGGTGAACGTGTTCTGGATCCTTATCATCATCCTCTTCCTGCTCAACCTGTTCTTCAGGCTGAAGAAAAAAGCGCAAGCGGCACGATCACTATGAGCGATGCTTCTTTCCGGAAACGATGCTGTTTCATCCTCCTCGTGTTATCGCTCGGCCTGCCTTCCGTGCTCGCCACGAGCGTGAACATCACGGTCGCTGAAGGCGGGAAGATCATCAGTTTTTACGACCAGTACTACATCTATCAGCTCAACGGCTCGGTCGCCGTCACGAACCCGTCGAATAGCACGCTGAACAACATCGAGATCCCTCTCTATGTATCCACCCTTGATATCAGAACGAACTATTCGAAGCAGTTCAATTACATGACGCCGCAGGAGATATACATTTTCAACTTGCCGGGTAACGCGACGGAGACGTTCTATTACCGTTTGTTGGGCATCTCTACAGAAGACCTCTCCACCAATAACGAGTCTGTCTTGGCGAACGGTATCAACCTGCTCCAGCCGAAGATCTATTCGAGCCTGTTCGGTACGTTGAAGAAGGCGCCGTTGGAGGATGTTGCCCAGGGCGGCCGGCCGAACACTAGGCTCATCTCTGTGGAGCTGCGCAACCCGACGGATTATGATTACACGATTGACAAGGTCAAGGTCGTCAAGACCGATGATATCGACCCCGGCCTCGAGTTAGCGAAGTGGTCGTTCACTGGCCAGAAGCCGATGCTTGCTGCTCGGGAGGGATGGGATTTCGACTTCTTGGACACGAACGCGACTGAGGGCCAGGTCTATTGGCTGAGCACGGACATCTACATTGACCGGATCGAGGTCTACCAGTCCTCGAACATCTCCCGGTACGACCAGGACGACTTGTTCGTTATCCTTTCCAACGAGACGTTGAACGAGACCGGTGCCGGCGAGAACGCCACGTTCCTTGCCGACCGTGTCTATCTGCGTAAGTTCGCTTCGGCGACGCTGATGACGCCTGGTGAGACGGTGAACATGACGGTGCTGGTGAGCAACCTCGAGCCGCGGGACGTCTCGTTCACGGTGTATGACCCTTTGCCGTCAGGGTTTGATGTGCTGAACGTCAGGCAGGGGTCGGTGCGGGGCAAGAACGTGACGTGGAATGTGACGCTGTCTTCGGGCATGGCTAAGCGGTTGCGCTACCAGCTCCGGTACGCTGATCCCGACTCGTTAGGCATCGATTATTTCAGGCCTGCGCACCTCACGTACAGGGGGCAGACGTATTATTCGCAGAGCATTCCTTTCGTTCGTAAGTATGTGCCGGAGAGGAAGGTGTTCGTGCAGAAGAGCGTCAAGTTCTTGTCTGGCGAGGAGGTGCAGGTGACGATTTCGGTGCAGAACCTCGGCGAGTCGTCGTTGCAGGACGTCATGGTCAGGGAGCATTTGTTGAGCACTGCCGAGTTCCGGGAGATTAGTCAGCAACCGGTCGAGCGGGGATTGTGGAAGCTTGATGATTTGCGTCCTTCGGGGACGTGGCGGACGACGTACATCACAGACAAGATGAGCGTGCTGAATGTCATGCCGGAGTTGTACGGCGTGCCTCCTGAGTCGGTGATGCAGACAATCATCCTTTCTAATGTGGTGATGTCGAAGTTCTCGTTATTGTCCACACATGTGGTCGAGATCGTCGGCATCGTTGTTTTGGTGATTTTGGTCGGGCTGTATTTCGTGCCGACGAGCTTCTTCTCGCGGGTGAAGCGGCGGCAGGCGAAGGATTTGAGTTTGATGTCGAGGGAGTTGTCGTCGTTGCGTGAGAGGACTGATGGGCGTGACCGGCCGTCGCCCGAGGAGGGGAAGGTGCGGCCGATGCTGACTCCTTCGAAGGAGGAGGTGGCGCAGCGTTCTTCTGGCTTGCGTTCTCCTGATCGTTTGGCGCGTCACGCCGCTTTGGAGAAGTCTGCTGAGTTGTTGGAGCGGGCGAAGGAGCGGACGGCTCGTCGTGCTGAGGAGGAGAAGGAGAGGTCTAGATGATGATGACGGTTGTCTCGTTGTCTTTTATTTCCATGTCGCTCAGTGTTTCTTCCATGTCTTGAAGTGTGGCTTGAAACGCTTCTTGTTCTGGTGCGAAGTCGTGGTCCATGAGGTTTGGTGAGCACTCAGTGATGGGGATGCCTTTGGTGGCGCAGTCCATGGCGTTGCTCATGTCTTGTGAGAAGTCGATGGCTTTGTCTGAGGTGTCTTCTGCTATGGTTTCTAGTTGCGTGGCGAAGCCGAGTATGATGGTGATGAATATGGGGATGGTGATGAGGTTCGCATTCATAACTACTAGTAAGTAGTTACTATTTATAAGTGTTGTTGGTCTCTTTATAAAAGCGCTGTGGTTCTCTCACTCCCTCTCCAAGAAGACGCCCTTATACCCTGCGGCGCTCCACGCGTGCATGAACTGGTCCTTCGTCGCCCTCAAGCCCTGCCGGCCATGCAAGTAATCATGATAATAGAAGTACAACTTGTCGAAACCATACACCAACACCACGCTCTGGACGATCGTGTTCTTTTCACCAAGCTCATTCACCAAGCACACGATAGGATTGCCGTTCTGCAACGACGCCTCCATGTCAATCCTGTTCGCCGCCTTGTTTCTGAACCGCAACCCCTTCCTGATCAACGCGTTCAGGTACGTGACGTCGTCAGGATGCGGGTCATGATACGTCGTCCGCAACCCGAAACTCAATAGCATCGCGCCCACATCCAAGAGATTCCTCACCGAGTACTGATAGGTCAAGCCCAACAATTCATCAGGCTTCTTCTCGCGGAAATACTTCTTCAGCAGCGAGACGAGCAACAAGTGCAAGTGCTTGCCGGGCGCATCGAGACCGTAATACTCCAGCTTCACCGTCCGCTTGAACCCGAGCATGATGATGAGCTGCGACCAGTACTCCCGCGCAAGGGCGCGCACGAACCGCCAACTATTGATGACCTCCTTCCTCGCCAACTCCCAGTACTCGAACACGGCCGGGAACGGCGGCGTCTTTTGCATC
>WJKR01000008.1 GCA_014729015.1 Candidatus Woesearchaeota archaeon
GTTCGTGCGCTGCGCAGAAGTCTGCGCAGCTCTGCGGCGTCGGCGTGGCTTCGCACGCCGCAAGCAGCGTTATGGCGATGAGGAGTCCTGTGATGACAGCCAGGCGCATGGGGGGTGCTTCGTCGTGCTCGTTTATATGGGTTTGCTTTCCTGCTCTATAGCGGTAGAGAGCTTGTAAGCGGTGAATCTTTATTTTTGAAACGATTTAAAAGGTTTTTGGCAAAAATATAAATACTTCGAGCACGCAAGAATGGTGAGGGGGTGGACAAAGCGATGCTCTATGCGACGAGCAGCGGTAGGATTCTCACCGATGAGGATGTGAATCTACTATCACCGCAAGAAATTGAGCGAGACGGCATCCATGTAATTGGTGATTGGGAAGAGTGGTCATAACGCAGCGACGACGAGGAACAAGCACCAAGTGTTACATCCAGGTTTCTTTATAAACTATAAAGCACAAAGTTTAAATACGCAGCTGCATTCTATCAGTACGTGATTTCTCGACGAGAAAACGCACTGAGAACACCACCAGGAGTTTATAAATGAACAGCGACCCTCAGCAAGGCTACGGCGCAGATAAGATTACCGTGCTTTCCGGCTTAGACGCCGTGCGCAAGCGCCCCGGCATGTACATCGGCAGCACAGGGTTGCGAGGACTCCACCACCTCGTGTACGAAGTGGTCGACAACAGCATCGACGAGGCCATGGCAGGCTATTGCACCGAAATCGCCGTCGCGCTCGAGCAGGACGGCTCCGTCTCGGTCGCCGACAACGGCAGAGGCATCCCCATAGACACCCACCATAAGTACAAGATGCCCGCTATCGAAGTGGTCATGACCAAGCTGCACGCAGGGGGCAAGTTCGACAAGGACTCCTACAAAGTCTCCGGCGGCCTGCACGGCGTCGGCGTCTCGGTAGTGAACGCGTTGGCCAAACGACTCGTCGTCTTGGTCAGGAGAGAAGGCAAAGAGGTCATGATAGGCTTCGAGCGGGGCAAGACTGTGCAGTCCCTCAAGGTGGTCGGCAAAGCGGCCACGACCGGCACGACGGTGCGGTTCTGGCCTGACGAGCAGATATTCGACGAGGCGACCGAATTCCAGTACGACACCCTGCAGTCACGCATGCGAGAGCTCGCGTTCCTGAACAAAGGCGTAAAGGTAACCATTGAGGACAAGCGGAAAGGGCGGGAGAAAAAAGATGATTTCCTGTACGACGGCGGCATCGTTAGCTTCGTGGAATACCTGGACGAGAACAAGAACGGGCTGCACAAACCCGTGTACGTGAACAAGGAGAAGGACAACATCGAGCTGGAAGTCGCCATGCAGTACACCGACGCGTACAATGAGAACGTGTTCTCATTCGTGAACAACATCAACACGCACGAGGGCGGCACGCACCTGTCAGGGTTCAAAACAGCGCTCACCAGGTGCTTCAACCAGTACGCTGAGAAGAACGGCTTGGTCAAGAACGGCGCCAAGCTGTCCAGCGACGACGTCCGAGAAGGGCTGACGGCGATCATCAGCGTCCGCGTCCCCGAGCCGCAGTTCGAAGGGCAGACCAAGACGCGCCTAGGCAATTCCGAAGTGAAAGGCGTCGTTGATTCATTGGTGTTCTCCGGGCTGTCCGCTTTTTTGGAAGAGCATCCCCGGGAGGCCAAACTGATCATTGAGAAGAGCGTCCTTGCGGCCCAAGCGCGGGAAGCGGCGCGGAAGGCCCGCGAGTTGACCAGGAGGAAGTCAGTGCTGGAATCAAGCACGTTGCCCGGGAAGCTTGCTGATTGCAGCAATCGTGACCCTGCGCAGTCAGAACTGTTCCTGGTGGAAGGAGATTCGGCCGGGGGGAGTGCCAAGCAAGGTCGAAACAAGGAGTTCCAGGCCATCCTTCCGCTGCGGGGCAAGATCCTGAACGTGGAAAAGGCGCGGCTGAACAGGATCATGGGCTCCAATGAGATCATCACCATGATCACCGCCATGGGATGCGGCATCGCCGATGATTTTGCTTTGGAAAAAGCGCGGTATCACAAGATCATCATCATGACTGATAGCGACGTGGATGGCGCGCACATCAGCACGTTGATATTGACGTTCTTCTTCAGGTATATGCGCCCCTTGATTGAGGCAGGCTACGTGTACATCGCGCAGCCGCCGTTGTACTTGGCCAAGAAGGGCAAGGAGAAGGTGTACTGCTTGGATGATGAGGAGTTGCGTGCGGCGCTCAAGGAGTTCGGCGGCGAGCAGCAGGTGAGCGTCCAGCGCTACAAGGGCTTGGGCGAGATGAACCCTGACCAGCTGTGGGAGACGACGATGAGCCCGGAGACTAGGATGCTGAAGCAGGTGATGATCGAGGACGCTGTCGAGGCTGACAGGATATTCACCGTGCTTATGGGCGATGTGGTCGAACCGCGCAGGAAATTCATCCAGGAGAACGCGAGGAAGGTCGTGAATCTGGACGTCTGAGACCACATCCTTTATAAATGAAACCTCTTTCTTCTTGTGTTCATGGTCTTAGACAAGCTCGGCTCAGGACTGCGGAATACGTTGCAGAAGATTACCAAGGCGATGTTCGTCGATGAGAAATTAATCAATGAACTCGTCAAGGACATCCAGCGCTCATTGTTGCAGGCAGATGTTGCCGTGAAATTGGTGTTCGATATCACCAAGAAGATCAAGGAGCGAGCGTTGAAGGAGAAAGAGGCCAAAGGGCTCGACAAGAAGGAACAACTCATCACCATCGTGTATGAGGAATTAACAGCATTCCTCGGCGGCACCGAGGAACCGTTCGCCATCCCCAAGAAAAAGCCATTCATTATCATGCTCGTCGGTTTGTTCGGAAATGGCAAGACAACAACGGCGGGAAAAATAGCGAATTATTATAAGAAACGAGGCAGCAAAGTCGCAATGGTCCAAACAGACACCTGGCGACCAGCCGCACATGAACAATTGCAGACACTGGCAAAACAAGCAAGCGTCGATTTCTACGGCATGGAGAAAGAGAAGGATCCGGTCAAGATCTACAACTCGTTCAAGAAAGAATTACAATCATATGATTTGGTCTTAGTGGATACTGCTGGTCGTGACGCATTGTCAGACGACTTGGTCAAAGAACTCAAAAGCATCAACAAGGCCGTGCAGGCAGACGAGCGATGGCTGGTCATGGCGGCGGACGTCGGGCAGACCGCGCAGCAGCAGGCGCAGCAGTTCCATGACACGGCGAACGTCACCGGCGTCGTTATCACAAAACTTGATGGTACGGCGAAGGGCGGCGGCGCTTTGAGTGCGTGCGCAGTCACCGATTCACCAGTCCGCTTCATCGGCGTCGGAGAAAAAATAGATGAATTCGAGTTATTCAATCCGAAAGGATTCGTCGGACGACTCCTTGGCATGGGTGACTTGGAATCGTTGTTGGACAAAGCGAAAGTTGCTATTAGTGAAGAAGAAGCACAGGATTTAGGTCGCAAGTTCCTGAAAGGAGAGTTCAACCTGATCGACTTGTACGAACAGATGCAAGCCATGAAGAAGATGGGCCCCATCAGCAAGGTCGCGGAGATGATCCCAGGATTCAGCCAGATAAAACTGCCGAAGGACGCGTTGCGAGTGCAAGAAGGGAAACTGGAGTTGTGGCGTCACCTCATGGACTCCATGACCAAGGAAGAACTCGAAGAACCGGACAGCATCAGAGGCTCACGATTAGACAGGATCGCAAAAGGATCAGGCATGCCAGCATCAGAACTACGTTCACTCCTGAAGCAGTATAAGCAGTCGAAGAAGCTCATGAAGATGATGAAAGGCGGCTCAGAAAAAGACATGCAGAAGATGATGCAACGCATGGGCGGCAAAGGCATGGGCGGACTAAAGTTCTAAGGTGAAATGTTTTGCGCATCCCAAAGAAGAAAGTGTATGGACAGTCACGCATGGAAAAATGTCCGTTGTGCGGCGATAACGCACTCGTAAAAAACAAGCAAAACATTCCAGTCTGTAACGATCACAAAGACTACACGATCGAGCTTAAATGCAGTTGCGGGTCTTGGCTCGAGCCAAAAGAAGGGAAATGGGGCACATTCTTTGTATGTATTGAATGTGGCGCAATCTCATGGCAAAAAGCGATGAGCATGAATGGACTCGAATAAGATTTATTTATAAACAAAGCGTTCTTTCCCACTACTATGTGCGGCATCCTCGGCCTCTGGAACACAGAAGGAAAAGACGTCAATGCAGCCATGCAACTCCTCCAAGCAAGAGGACAGGACGGCGCTGGCTGGTACGACGGCAAAGAGACGCAATACACGCAAACAGCTGATGATCTTGAATGCTCACCAACAGGAACGGGGCACGTCTTACACGCCATCGTCGGGCACGTTCCCCAACCCATCAAGAAAAAGGGCGTCCTCGTCGCGAACTGCGAAATTTACAACTGGCAATCACTCGCAGAAAGACACGACATCAACGCAGAGAACGACGCAGACCTCCTTATGAAACTATTAGACCAAACAACATTATCCAAGGGTCACGTTCTCTCATTGCTTGAAGAACTTGATGGCGTGTACGCATTCGCGTACTGGCGAGAAGACGACGTCATCATCGCCCGAGACCTCGTAGGCGTCAAACCATTATGGTACTCGCACCAAGACGGGTTCGCCTTCGCATCAGAAAAAAAAGTATTACTCAAGCTCGGCTATCATGATATTGCTGAGTTGAATCCAAGAACAGCATTGTATTATCAGAAGAAAAACAATCTTTTAGAGCATTGGCAACGAGCATTCTACAAGAAAGAGATAGAAGAAGAGGAAGAAGATGCTGTCGCAGAAAAAATTAAACGATTGTTTGTTAATGCGGTGAAGAAACGTATCCCTCAAGGTATAAAGGTCGGCATTCTATTTTCCGGCGGCATTGATAGCACGTTGATTGCGAAAGTGTGCCAAGACCTTGGTTATGACATGATGTGTTATACCGCAATAGCAGAAAACCCTCGCGGGCTCAAACCGCACGATCTTCTAGCAGCACAAACAGTCGCAGCAAAGTACAACTTCAGACACAAAGTCATCAAAGTAAACGAAGCAGACATCCCAGCATTAGCAGAAGCAACCGCAAACCTTATCGAGGAAGCGAACGCTGTCAAAGTGGCCGTGGGCATGCCCTTCCTAGCAGCCGCACGACAAGCAAAAAGAGATGGATGCAAAGTATTACTCTCAGGACTAGGAGCGGAAGAGCTCTACGCAGGCTACCAACGGCACCGTAACTCAAAGGACGTCAATGACGAATGCTACGCAGGATTATTGTGGTTGTACGAACGTGATTTATACCGAGATGATGTCATTACCATGAGAAACGGTTTAGAACTCAGACTCCCCTTCCTAGATAAGGAGTTAACAGAACACGCACTATCAATCCCTGCAGATCTGAAGCTTAAAGATGGCAAAGAAAAATACTCGTTAAGAAAATCATCATTACTCCTCGGCATCGAGGAAGAAGACGCGTTCAGGCCGAAGAAGGCGGCGCAGTACGGCTCAAAATTCGACCAATCGTTGGAACGAGTGGCGAGAAGCAAAGGACTCAACCGCGTGGAATACTTACAAACGCTGTTACCAAACACTAATCGAAAACTCGGCGTACTCTGCAGCGGCGGAAAAGATAGCTGGTACGCAGCGTATGTCATGCAACAACTCAACTATGAACTAAGCTGCGTAGTAACCATGAAGAGCGAGAACCCAGACAGCTATATGTTCCACACGCCAGCGATAGAATTGGTGAAGTTGCAAGCGAAGGCTGCGAGCATCCCGTTCATCGAGGAAACAACAACAGGAAAGAAAGAAGAAGAGCTCGAAGACCTCACATCATTGTTGCAAAAAGCGAAAGAGCAACACAAGATCGACGGCGTGGTCACCGGTGCGTTGTTCTCGCAATACCAACGCTCAAGAATTGAAAAGCTGTGCAACGAACTAGGGCTGAAGGCGTACGCACCGCTGTGGCACCTGGAGCAAGAATCAGAACTACGAGAGTTATTAAGAGAAGGATTCATTATTACCATGTCTGCCATCGCCGGCGAAGGACTGAGCAAGGAATGGCTCGGCAAACCCATAGGAAAACAAGCAGTGGACGAGCTCGTAAAGCTCAGGGAGAAGATGGACTTCAACGTGGCGGCAGAAGGAGGGGAATATGAGACGTTAGTGTTGGATTGTCCTCTTTTCAAGAAGCGACTCGTCGTGCAAGCTGCACGAGCCATGGAGAACGAGATTACGGGAAGGCTTGTGGTGAGGAAGGCGTTGCTGAAGGATAAATAATCATCTGATTATTAATACTATTAAAGAAAATGGCATTGGCTGAAGCCCTTGGAGAGCTGACATTCATAGTATGAGCTGGAGCAACATTCTTTTTGTGGAGAAGCTAGCATAACAAGAGAGCGAAACTCATAGACGCAGGGAAAGAAGTTCCTTACTGGTATAAAGAAATATACAAACAACCATGGGCAATTCTGCTAAGCATCATGATAACACTTATGATAATTAGCTATAATTAGAAAATAATCACCCGCTTATTTAAACATCGTAATATAACCAAGAGATAAACAATCCGAGTGGTCCAAAAAGAAACCCAAGAAAATATCCTATGTTTGGATTGCTTTTTTTCCGTAATCCTATTTTTGCGCCTAGGCGTGCGAAAAGTAAAGAATAAGAGAAGGCCCATTTTTTAGAGAAGAGAAGTAAGCCTCTGGAGGGATTTGAACCCCCGACTTTTTGCTTACGAGGCAAACGCTTTCGGCATGCTATAAGCATTCTACCGCTGAGCTACAGAGGCAATGAATACTGAGAACAAGAACTTCTTTTTTAAAACTTTTGCCGTATCTCATCCAGAGAGAGCTGCCGCTGGCAGGACGGGCAGACCACGCGCTTCTTCCCCTTGTCGTCGCGCACCCATGTCCCTTTTATCTTCTGCAGGAACGTTCGTTCAACCTTCTCTTTGCAAATACTGCATTTCTGTGCCATCACTGCTCACTACTGGAATTCTGCATACGTATCGCTCAGCTCCTGATAGAGCTCCTTAACGTCGTGATAGGTCTTCTCGAGGGCCCAGTTCGCCTTGCCGATGGAGCGCTCGTTCGCGATGACCATCTTGAGGTCGTTCGCGAGCCGCCCGACCAATCGGAGGTGCTCTTGGCACCGTGCAGGGTCCTCGTACGCCTGCTTCTCCAAGTTCTCCCTGATAGCTGCCAGGGACTTGCGCTCGTGCTCCGTCAAGCGGTACTTGACGAACTCCCGGTCCGCCCAGTCATTGGCCGACCAGTCAAGCGGGTCAGGACTGTACGGCATCACCATCATAAAGTAATACTGATTTATTAGTTTTTGGGCGTTTCAGAGGAGGTAGCTCGCCATGATCAAGCCGATGCTCGCTACCAACAACAGCACGTAACCGGCAGTGTTCCATTGCATGGCCTGCACGCCATCAAAACCTCTGATGGGCAACAAGTTAAAAGCCGCGAGAAAAGCGTTGATCCTGACGCCGATCATCCCAACGAAGGGCACCGCGAACAGCAACGGCAAGAAAACAACCGCTAACACCACGTTCGCCAAGGGACCCATCAACGCGATCAACCCGCGTTGCTTCTTGGAAAGGTGTCCCTGTATCCGCACCGCACCGGGCGCCGCGATGATGAACCCGAAGAAGCTCATCAGCACTGCCAAGAACAGCATGACATTATTCGCCCGGAAAGCAGCCGTGCATCCCAAGCGCAGCGCAGACACCTTGTGCGCCAATTCATGCGCCACGAACCCGAGGCCGACCGTCAGCAGGGAAGCGACGAACACCATGAAGAAGCCCGGGGACAAGGACAAGCCACCACTCAGCAGGATGCCAAAGGCCAGGCTAATCAACAACCACGACTTCACGAGGTCGCGCGTCTCCTGCTGGGTAAACGTGATAATGGTGTGACGCATCATACCCTCGCAACAACCAACGGACACTTAAAAACCTGCTGTCACCATCCCGGAAGGGTGAAGCAACGAGAACTTATTTATAGGAGTACCTCCTCCGTACACCTATGCGTGAGAGGCTCGCCTTAACCACAACATTGCTCTGCCAAGCGTTCTTTCTAGGACTCGTCATCACCACCGCAGCGCTCGCACGGTCATTGTGGTTCGCCCTGTTCTGGGTCTCCACCATCGCTACGCTCGTCCTCGTCATGGCCAAGAAGCGCTGGACAAGCACGGCGTGGCTGGCGTTCGGGTCGTTCAGCACCGCATTGATCACCGGCGTGCTGCTCTCATTGCACATCCTCCACGACGCCATAGGAGTCGGCGTCAGCGTGATGGGATTGTTGTTCATCGCGGCGATCGACAACGCATTACCGTAAAAAAGCATCTAATGCTCGTTGATCCTTGTTGTACCGCTCCAAGCGCTTCGGCGGCTCTACGACTACATGCCGGAAACCCCATTGCTGTAACATGCCGAGCGCGTTCGTCGAGATAGAAGGGCTGGCCATGACGCCCTTCACTTTCCCTGTTCCTTTCAAGTCCTTCATTTTTTCCACGTAGCGGCGCAGCTGCGTCACGCACGCGAGGGAAGCAGTGTATCTTTTGCACTCCACCACGACCAGGTTGCCCTTGCCGTCATGGCCGAAAACGTCGATGAACCCGAACTTGGTGTGCTCCTCCCGAGAAACAGGCCTGAAATCATCGCTGATTAACGAAGGCTGCGTCTTGATCATGTCGCTCATGTCCTTCTCATTCCCTTGCAAGAACTGTTTCTGGCCGTCCTCGAGCTTCTTGGTCATCAGGTCATGTACCTTGAACAGCTCGACGTCCAAGTAGTCCTTGCCGCTCTTCGCCTTCAACAACAAGTGGCCTTGGTGCTTCTCCACCCGTATCTCAGCGCCGGGCTTCAAGTAATTGATGGGATTGCCGTTAATGGGCTGGTGGATGATCAGCGTCTGGTCTTCCTTGATGAGGATGACCCGGTCCCCTTGGGGCAAGAAAGCCTCGGCCCTGCCCGAATACCGGATTTCACAACTGCAGAAGAAGACGAGCACTTGGTGCGCGGCCAATGCTCGTTCAAACAATTCCAGAAAATCAGCTTGTTCCATACCTCCACCTGACAAGCGCAACGAAAACCAACAATCTTTAAAAAAGATGCGGTCAGCAACACACCAGAACATTTATAAAGCGAATGGGGTTCTCACACACCTACGATTCCACAGCAGCAAAGGGGGCTGTGGGGTAACTTGGCTATCCTTTTCGGTTTGGGCTGCCCGCAGCGCCCCGCACAAAAGGGTCGTGGGTGCAAGAAGCCGAATGATCCCGGTTCAAATCCGGGCAGCCCCATCCGCTCCCAGAGGACGAACATCATGGCAACCAAGAAAACCTTGTTCGGATCGGTCAAGCGCTTCGGCTCACGATACGGCCGGACGCTCAGGCAAAAAATCGGCAAGGTCGAACACCTCCAGAAGAAGCAGTACGCCTGTCCTATCTGCCACTACAAGAAGGTCAAGCGCGTCAGCAAAGGCGTCTGGTCCTGCGAAAAGTGCGGTGCGAAGTTCACAAGCAAAGCGTACACCATCACCAAGCAACCATCATTGAAAGAAGCGGAAGAGGAGGAGGCGACATGACCGAGTACAAGTGCTTCAACTGCGCGAAGACACTGACAGACACACACATCAGGAAGAAGATCAGGTGCGTGTACTGCGGCTCAAAGATCATCTTCAAGCCACGCACCACCGTGACACACGTGAAAGCACGATGATCAACGCGTCCATCACGTTCCCGGACAAGACAAGGACTGCCGCGAAGGTGTTCGCACCAGAAGAGAAACGATTGCTCAACGGCCGCGCGTCCTACGACGTCACCGAAGACCAGGACGGCGTCACCATCACCGCCCAAGCGCAGGACGCCACGGCGATGCGAGCCGTGCTGAACAGCGTCTGCAAGACGCTCATCATCTACGAAAAGGCGAACAAGGTCGTACACTATGAGTGAGGAACCAACACAACAACTCATGCAACTCGAGCAGAGGCTCGAGCAGCTCCACCTCCAGAAAAAGCAGTTCCAGCAGCAACGCAGCGAGGCAGAAGCGGCGGTCAACGCGCTCGGGACGAGCAAGGAATCGTTCAAGATCATCGGCAACCTCATGATCAAACAATCCGCGGCGCAGCTCAAGAAAGAGCTCGAAGAACAGCAGGAAACCCTCCACGTCAGGATCGCGAGCATCGAGAAACAAGAAGAGAAGATGCGCGGCCAGCTCAAGGACGTGCAGCAGTCATTGATGAAGAAACACAAGAAGAAGTGATGCGGCATGGAACAGGAAACCCAAGAAGTAGTAGCGCTCCTAGAAGAACTGCAACAAGACAACACCGTGCCCCGGAACGTGAAGATCAAGCTGCAGGAGATGCAACAGCAACTGCAATCAGACAACGGCGAGCTATCATTGAAGATTAACCGCATCCTCAGCGAGGTCGAGGAGATCGCTAACGACATCAACCTCCCCATGTTCATCAGGACGCAAATATGGAACCTGACCAGCATGCTCGAAAGCATCAACACATGACTACCGCTTCTTAACCGCGTACTCCTCGCTGAGAAACAGCCTGTTCGGGACGCGCACCACGTCATCCCCTTCTCGGAGCTGGACCGATGTCAGCGTGAGCCGCAGCACCGTCCCCTTCACGCCCCGCACCGCAATCATGCTCCCCTTCCAGAAAGGACGCTTCGTCCTGATGATGAAAGCGGCGAACACGTTCGGCAGGAAATCCTTGAGGGCGAGCAAGAACGAGACGAGGACGATAACCGCAGCGACGCCCGCGATGACCAGCAAGACGATCGAGGTCAGATTGAGGAACTCCAAGGCAACGATGACGCTCGCCACATAGACGCACACGCTCAGCAGAGTGCTCAGGTTCCTCTCCAAAAAGAAGGAGTGCCCAGTAGCCGCACGCACATGCTGGTCAACCCCGAAGGAGTGCAACAAGGTCCTGAGCAAGAGCCCGGCGAGCCGTCCGATGAGGAATCCGATGAACAAAGCCAGGAGTGCGCTGACCGACTGCACAACCAACGGGTGTTTTTCGAGCGAGGCGATGAAAGCCGACAAGGCGATAACCATAGCGCACCAAAATCACGCATCGTTTAAAAGCTTTCTCCTGAAAAACGCCATTGCCACGGGCAAAGACAAGCCTCACTCACCTAAACGTCATGGTCCGCTGCGCGCCTAAGATTTGCGATAGCCTTTGCCGGGTTTCGCGAGCCATAGACAGCCGCCCCAGCAACGATGATATCCGCCCCTGCATTGATCACGAATGCCGCGGTGACCGGGTTCATGCCACCATCGACCTGCACGAGCACATGCGGAAAGTGATACTTGATGAACACGATCTTCTCCACCACGCCGGGGATGAACTGCTGGCCCGCCTTGCCCGGCCGCACGCTCATGATCAGCACGTAATCAACGAGCGGAAGGTATGGGAGTATCTTGTCCAGCGGCGTTTCGGGATTGAGAGAGATGCCGACCTTGACGTCGTGGCGTTGCAGCCTGCTCAACAACGCTTCGGGATCCTTCGCCGCCTCGACATGGAAGGCAAGCATGTTCGCCCCTGCCCGTACGAACTCCATGTAGCGGTCATCAGGATTATTAATCATGATATGCACGTCGAGCGGTAAGACCGTCTTGATACGCTTGACCTGGCCGGGATCGTTCCACAACGTCGTTTCCGGGACGAACTCTCCATCCATGACGTCGACGTGCAACAAGTCAGCCCCGCCGCGCTCCGCGACGGCGACCGCTGCTCGTACGGCCTCTGGCGTGTCATGGCCCGCCGCGAGGAGTGAGGGCGAGATGAGGATGCGTCGTGACATACGTCTTTCCCAACAAAGCGCGTTTATATAGGTTTTGTTGTCATAAAGCATAAATAGTCGTGCTGCTGAAAACAGGTGATGGTAGTCATCATCGGCGCCGACCACGCAGGGTTCTCGTTAAAGGAGAAAGTCAAGGATTGCGTCCCAAGCAGGGTCGTCGATCGTTCACCGACGCTGATTCCGGGCGATGATTACCCTGACATCGCCAAGCAGGTCGCGAAAGAGGTCGTGCAGCAAGGAGTGAAGGGTGTGTTGGTGTGCGGCTCGGGCATCGGGATGAGCATCGCCGCGAACAAGGTGCGGGGGGTGCGCGCAGCGGTGTGCAGGGACGTCGGCGACGCAGTCAACGCAAGACAGCACAACGATGCGAACATCCTCTGCCTGGGCGGTAGGGTCACCGGGACTGACACTGCGAGGCACATCATCGACGCCTTCTTCTCGACGCGATTCGCGGGCGCGACGAGGAGTGGTGCGCGTCACGGGCGGCGCGTGCGAAAACTAGGATAACTGTTTGGTGATGCGGCGCGCGATGGTGGCGGCGTCCAGGCCGTGCTTCTTGTACAGCTGTCCTGGCGTCCCGGACTCGCCGAACAAGTCTCGTACACCCATTCGGAGGAGGGGCGCGGCAGGCTTCTTCGCGAGCGCTTCTGCGACTGCTGACCCGAAACCGCCGATAATGTTGTGGTCTTCTAGCGTCACCACTACCTTACTGTTCTTCGCTGCAGCCAAAACTGCTCGCTCGTCGAGCGGCTTGATCGTGCCGAAATGGGTGACACTTGCTGACCACTTCTTCTGCCACAAAAGCTTCGCGGCTTCCAATGCGGTGAACGCCATCGTGCCTGTTGTTAAGATGGCAACGTCCGTCCCTTTCAGCAACGGCAGTGCTCTGCCGATGACGTACGGAGTGGATTTCTTTGTGAGCAACGGTGTTTTTGCTCGCACCAATCGCAAGTACGTCGGTTCTTTTACGGCAACACTCTTCGCAATCGCCTTTGCCGCCTCTGCCGCGTCGAGAGGACTCAGCACGGTCATGCCCGGCAATCCTCTCATGAGCGAGACGTCTTCCAACGCTTGGTGCGTCGCGCCGTCAGGCCCGGTAGCGAGGCCTGCATGGCTGCCGACGACGATGACGGGTTGCTTGCTCATCGCGACTTGCACCCTGATGAAGTCCCAGTTCCTTCCCGGGCTGAACACGGCGAAACTCGTGGCGACGGGGAGGAATCCTTCGCTGGCCAACCCTACCGCGACGCCTACTAGTGATTGTTCTGCGACGCCGACGTCGATAAACCGCTGCGGGTATTGTTTCCTGAAGCCGTCCAAGCAGGTTGATCCTCCAAGGTTCGCGGTGAGCGCGATGACGCGGTCGTTCTTCTTCGCCGCTGCGAGGAGCCCTTGTCCGAACCCTTCCCTCGTGGCGGCCCGCTCGAGTGTCACGTCACCATGCCACCACGCGGCCACTTCTCGGCGCAGCCCCTTCGCGAGCACGGGTTTGGTCATCGGAGCACCTCTTTCTCGGTCAGCGCCCGCTTGAGACGGTGCGCGCGGTGGTGCCGGTCGAGTTCTTTGAGCGCTTGGGCGAGCTCTTTATCGTTGGGTGCCTTGCCGTGCCAGAGCGGGTGGTGTTCCATGTAGCTGACGCCTTTTCCTAGGGTGGTGTGGGCGACGATGCAGAAGGGTTGGCTGAGGCGGTGGTAAGTGAAGTAGGTGAGCGCGTCCTTGATGAGGCGGTGGTTGTGCCCGTCTATCTCAATCACTTTCCAGCCAAACGCTTTGTACTTCTGCTTGAGGCTGCGCAGGTCGAGCACGTCGTCGGTGTAGCCGTCTATCTGTACGTTGTTGCGGTCGATGATGACGCAGAGGTTGTCGAGGCGGTGGTGCGCTGCGAGCTGCGCCGCTTCCCATACCGCTCCTTCGTCGTGTTCGGCGTCGCTGGCGAGGCAGTACACGTTCCACTGCTTGTTTTGCCGTTTCGCTGCGAGCGCTTTGCCGACTGCCAGGAGGTATCCTTGCCCGAGCGGTCCGCTCGTGTTCTCGATGCCGGGCAGCGTGCCGAGTTCTGGGTGTCCTTGGAGTGGGCTGCGGAACGTCCTGAGTGTGCCGAGGAGTTTCTTGTCGAAGTAGCCGTGGTCCGCGAGCACTGTGTACAGCGCTGGGCAGAGGTGTCCTGCGCTGAGGACGAACCGGTCCCGCGCTGGCCATATCGGTCTTTTCGGGTCGTGCTTGAGCACGTGCTCGTACAGGACGAGCAGGAGATCGAGTGCTGACAGCGACCCTCCTGTGTGTCCTGAGCCGGCGTCGTGCAGCATGGCCAGTACTCGTTTCCTCAGTGCCACGCTTTTCCTGGCCACGTCATGTTCGTGTGCGGTTCGCATACGTCGCTTTCCTGCCGAGATATTCTTCTATCCTGATGAGCTGGTTGTACTTGGCCGTCCGTTCCCCCCTGGCGGGCGCGCCGAGCTTGATCTGGCCGCATCCTATTCCGACGGCGAGGTCTGCGATGAACGGGTCTTCGGTCTCTCCTGATCGGTGGCTGACCATGACGTTCCAGCCCGCTCGTTGTGCCATCCTTGCCGCCCTGAGCGCCTCGGTCAGTGTGCCTATCTGGTTGACCTTGAGGAGGAGGGCGTCGCACCAGTGCTCATCGATGGCGTGCCGGATGCGTCGCGGGTTGGTCACGAGTAGGTCGTCACCAACGGTCTGGAACGCTTTTTTGTGCTTCGTCGCTTTTGTGAAGTCTTGCCACGCGGTGATGTCTTCTTGGTCGTACGGGTCTTCGAGGCTGATGAGCGGGTAGTTCCTGGCGAGTTTGGCATAGTATGCTTTGAGCGCTTGCCATGTCTTCGTCGTGCGGAGGTAGGTCTTGTCACGCTTGTGGTAGAGCTCGCTCGCCGCCGCGTCGATGGCGATGCGCATCTTGTCTTTGTAGCCTGCGATGGTGATTGCTTGTATGAGGAGGTCGAGCGCTTCTTCGGCGTCGTCGATGGGCGGTGCGAATCCTCCTTCGTCGCCGAGGTGCGTCGCTGCTGCGCCGTAGCGCTTGTTGATGATGCCTGCGAGGATGTGGTAGGTCTCTGCGACCATGCGGGTGGCTTGCGCGAAGGTCTTCGCCCCGGTAGGCACGATCATGAATTCTTGGAATTCGAGGTCGCCCGCGGCGTGCTTGCCGCCGTTGATGATATTGGCGAAGGGGACGGGTAGTGTCGGCCGGGCGCGCATGAGCGCTGCGATGTGGGTGAAGAGGGGTTGTTCTTTTGCTGCTGCGGCTGCCCGTGCGACTGCCAGGCTTGTTCCGAGGATGGCGTTGGCGCCTAGTCGTGCCTTGTTGGGCGTGCCGTCGAGTTCTAGTAGCGTACTGTCGATTCCTGTCTGGTCTGCGACGTCCTTGCCGATGAGCGCTCGCTTGATGGTGGTGTTGACGTGCTTGACCGCTTTGGTGACCGCTTTGCCGCGGTACGCTTTGGTGTTGTCCCTGAGCTCGCGGGCTTCGTGCTTGCCGGTACTCGCGCCTGAGGGCACCATGGCCGAGCCGAGGACGCGCTGCGTATACACGTCGACTTCTACGGTGGGATTGCCTCTGCTGTCGAGTACTTGTCGTGCTTTGACGTCGAGAATCCTCTCCATGAAATGGTGCCACCTCTTTGCAGCAATTAAAGACGCCTGCTGTATTTAAATGTTATGGGAGAAGGGAAAAAAGAAAAAAAGAAAAAAATCGTCTGTTTATTGTATCTTGCCGACGACTTCGCCGCTGTGGACGCGGTTGAGGCCGGTGTCCGTCTTGTAGGTAAAGCTGAGGTCGGCCTTGAACTTGTCTCCTGACTGGAGGCTGTTCGGGTTGCCGCACGCCCAGGTCAGCACGAACGCTTGACCATTTGTTGGTGTTGCATCATCCGCTGACACACCAGCTGCTGCAACGTTACAGTCGCCGGTCGAGCTCGCTCCGGCAGATTCGTTGATGGTCACGCTTTTGCCTTGGCCGTTCGTGAACGGCACTTGCACGCTGATGTTGCCGCCGCCGATGGTGATCACTGCTGATTCTGTGTTTAGGAACGGCGCTTTGAATGTCGTCTTCTCTGGTAGGAGGTTTCCTGGGCTGAGCACGCCGAAGTAGGCGAGCGCTCCGATGGCTGCCAGGACCACGAGTATGGCCCATCCATAGGTCATCAGGAACTCCATTGCTGCTTGTCCTTTTTTCATCCTATTTTTCACCTCGTTTTTTCCGGAAAGTAGACTGTTTCCAGGTCTATTTCCTTGTTTTTTGTGGTCGCTCCTATTTAAATGTTGCGGTTTTTTGTATACTGGTAGCCGATTACCTTTCAATACTGGTTTTTTCAGAGCGCCACCAAACCACCCAACAACACGGACAAAATCCACGAAGCAACAAAATACAACGCCAGCGTCGCCAACACGAACACCGGGATGAACCGCGCCCCCTCCTTGACCGTGCCCTTACGAATGATACTGATAATGAACGCCGAGAACAACGACGTCACGAACAACGTCGCCACCGAAAAGATACGGAAATCACCCACCGTGATAGAGTCACCCTCCAAGCTCAACGTGAAAAAACCAGCACCACCAGTACCGCCCTCGACCGCGAGCAACCCCATAATCTTCTGGATGATCACCAACAACTGGCCAGACAAGCCGAACAACACCGGCGCAGCGACCACCGTCGCGAACCCGATGAAAATAGCGTACGTCATGACATTCGCCGCCATCTCCTTCTTCAAAATCCTCGTCTCCTGGATGTTCAACGCGATCTTATTCAGCAAGCCAGCCATCTCACCACCAGAATCCATGCCCTCCAACAAGAGATTAATAGAACGCCGCAACACCTTCGAATCATACCGCCGCGTGAACCGCTGCAGAGCGGACGACAAATCCTCGCCGGAAATAGTCGACTTCGCCACGTCCTCAATCTCCTTCGCCAAGATGCCGAACCGCGGACGCACCGCGAACCACAACGCGCGATCCACCGGCATACCGGCACTGATGTTCGCACTCACCAACTGCAAGAAGTCAGGCAACACCTCCTCCAGCTCCAATGTGCGATTGAAAATCCTGACATCGAGGAAGATGTACAACAACACCCAAGCGAGCACGAACAAACCCGCGAAGATGCCCGTCCAGACACCCGTGAGGAAGATGATAGGCCGCCTGACACCAACCCCATTCACCGACGCGACGATTAACGAGACGAGCGAGAACAACAAGCAGACAGCGATGATAATCCTGAAGAGGTGCTTGGTAAGATTACTCTCATCCACGTCGTCATAACCAGCCTTATCCAAGTACTTCCTCAGCAGCTGCCGGTTCTTCAGCCTCTTCCGCTCCTGCTTCTGCTTCTGGCGCCGCTGCTGCAACAACCGCTTCGTGCTCAACGCCTCCTGGCGCTGCCGACGCTCCTCCTGCTTCTTCTCAAGCCTCAGTAAATCACCATCAGCCTTCCCCAAGGAAGCACGCTTCCTGAAGAGATGACGGCCGAATAGCTCCTTGACCCGCGCGTGACGCTTCCCTGATCCCTCAGATTCCTTCCGCTGCTTCATAATTCCATCGGTGGACGAATAGTCTTGATGATGCTCAGGAACATGAACTGGACGAACGCAATCATGCCAGTGAGCACGAAAAGGATGACCAAAGATATCTGGAAGCCGATAAACGTGGCGAGGACGACGAGCATGGTCGTCCCCAAAGACGGGATGATGATCGCCGCCATCATGTAGAACATGGCCAACGGATTGAGCTTCCTGCCATACTCCTTCACCTCGATCTGCTGCTCGCGCACGATCTGGTCGATGACGACGTTCAGAGCATTCGTGACGTCCGAGCCGGTCTTCATACTGTTCAGGAGCTGCCAGAGCATCTTCCTGAAGTTCGGCGACGGCGTCAAGACAATAGCCTCGTTCAACGCGTCCTCCATAGTCGTGCCGAGATCGACCTTCTCAATGATCTCCGCGAAGTACTTCCCGATAATATCATAATTCTTCGCGAGGTTTTTGAACGTCACGTACATGGGCACGCCGCTCTCCAACTCGATGATTAAGAAGCGCCCCGCGAAGATGATCTCCTGATTGATGCCATTGACGACCTTCTGAATCTTGAAATCAACGTAGTTCAAGAAGTACAAGAAGGCGAACGGGAAGACCAACGGGAAAGCGACGAAGACCCACGGCGACTGCACAAAGAAGAAGCCGACGAAGAGCAACCCAAAAGAGAGATAGAGCGACGTGAAGAAGATGCGCTTGACATACGCATCCTCAGTCTCATACAGCCGCGCCTGTCTCAGCTTGAGACTAAGATCAGGTACGCGCCTCGCTATCTTCCGGTAGATGAGGGTCATGAGGATTCATCCTTCTTCGCTGGAGCAGGCTTCTCGCGCGCGGGCCGCCGCTCCGACGAGGCGCCTGCAAGGAGCTTGCCGGCGCTGACGTGCCTCATCAAATTCTCCTTGTCAGTGTAATACTCAGCCATGATGCGGCCCACGCCGTCGACAGAGGTGATGTCCATCTTGTCAAGGTAGCGGAGCACCGCCTCCTTCTCCTTCAAGTCCTTGTTGATATCACGCTCAGACATGCCCGTATAGAGCTTGAGACTGACGAAGAGGTGCTTCGACTTGTTCTTCCTGACCAGCGCGTCCTTGCCCGCATCGTACTGGAGGATGACGTTCGCCGTGCTATCTGGAAGCACCTCCGCCACCTGGAACGTCCTCCTCATGCCGGTACGACGATTCCTGAACTGGACGATAATCAAGCTGATGGCCGGCAGCATGATCTTCGGCACGTTGATAGGAGGGTTCGTCAGCCGCTCGACCGTCTCCACGGCGTTGTTGGAGTGGAACGTCGCGTACACGGAATGGCCGGTATGGATGGCCTCGAACAAGGTCTCCGCCTCCCGTTGCCGTCGCACCTCCCCCACCAAGATGCGGTCAGGCCGCATGCGCAGGCTGTTCACTAAGAGATCACCCATGCCAATCTCGCCCTTGCCCTCGGCGTTGGGCAGGCGAGTGTTCATCGGCACCCAGTGGAGGAACCGCGGCAGCCGTATCTCGCGCGTGTCCTCGATACTGATGATGCGCTGGTTGGGCGGGAAAAAGTTAGCCAGCACGTTCAGCGTGGAGGTCTTGCCCGAGGCGGTGCCGCCCGCGATGATGGCACTGAGCTCGTACTGCATAGCCAGCCAGATGAGCGCGGCGGCCTCCACGCTGATGGTCTTCGACCGGATGAACTTGGTGATGGTCCAGGGGTCGCGGGAGAACTTGCGGATGGTGATGGTGTTGCCCGCCGTGCTGATGGGAGTGAGCGTAGCGTTGACGCGGTCGCCTTCGCTGAGGTGCGCGTCCAGGAGCGGTTCGAGCACCGTGATCTGCCTGCCGACCTTCCGGCCGATGATCGAGGCGTAATGCTTGGTCTGCTCCTCGTCGCGCAAGCGGATGTTCGTCTTGAGCCAGCCGTACTTCTTATGATACACCCAGATAGGGTCCTCTGTCTGGTTGATGACGATCTCCTCGAGCAAGGCGTCGTTCATGAGGATCTCCACGCTGCCAAGGCCGAGCGCCTTCGCGATGAGGTAGGTCGTGAGGAAGCTCTTCGTCTCGTCCTCGGCGTCGGGGAAATATTTGTTGATGAGGATGCCGATGTACTCCTTGAACTTGTCCTCAACCACCGTCGCCTTCTTGACATCGGTCAAGTCCACCAGTCCGAGGCTGACGCGCTTGATCAGCTCCTGTCGTATCCTCTCGAGGATAAACTCGGTCGTCTTGCTGATGGAGGATATCTCCACGTTGTAGACAGGGACGAATTCCTGGTGGACACGCTTGACCGTGATGGTGATGGGGATGTCGCCGCTCTTGAACTCATACCTGTCGATGACGTGCTCCTTCGGCTTCGCAGCGGGCTTCTTCTTGGCCGCGGACCTCTTCGGAGAATGGCGTCGCTTCCGCACCCGCTTTTTACTCTGCTTTGCCTTCTTGCGCGCCGCCGCTGCCTTCGTGGTCGGCCGTCGCTGCCGCTTCGTACCGCGTGATGTCCGGTGCTTCTTCTGAGAAGAACGTTTCTTGGTCGCCAAGCCGTGTCCCACCCCTTGCTGTAGTGGTTCCTGACGACCAGGGATTTATAAAACTTTTGTTCTGGGAAGCAGACCTTATTTCGCGCCCCTGAGCAAGGCGGTGAGCTTCTTGATCTCGCCCCGCAACCCTTTCTTGTGCTGCTCTATCTTCTTGTAATTACCCTCTAGTTCGTGGAGGTGCTTCTTAATCGTCTCGTCCTTGCTCAGCGCGTTGAAAGCCTGGGCCTTCTTGATGAGGCCCTCATACTCCTGCTGCAAGGAGTGCTTCTTGTCCTCGATGCTCTGCAAGAGCTTCTCGGCACCCCCTTTCTTGTCGAAGAACCGCTTGAGGTCCTTGTACACCTTCTTCTTCTGCCCCTTGTAGGAGTCCATGTCCTTCTTCTTCTCCCGCAGCTTCTCGAGTATCTGCTTCTGGAGGTTGAAAATCTTGCTGCTGTGCTCCTCGCTGATCCTGATGAGCGGCAGGATGGTCTCGTGCTTCTTGCCCTTCAAGCGGACGTCGATCTGCTCGACGAACCGTCCTAGCTTGTCAAGGTTCTCTTCAGAAACAGTGACATCCTTCTGCTCGTCCTTGATCTTGTCCTTGATATTGCTGACGAGCTTGTTCATCTCATCAATGCGGTCCATGAGGAGTTTCTCCTGCTCCTCCAAGGTGTCGACGAGCTTCTTATCCTTGGTGACCTTGAGCCGTTCCTGCTCGACCTGCGCCATCATCTCGCGATAGCGCCGCTCCTCATTCCGTATCTCTTGGTGCGACCGCTCCATGAGCCGTTGGTACTCCACCTTCTGCCGCTCGATGTCCTTGTCGATGTTGTTCTTCAAGTTCTCATAGTACTCGAGCTCCTTGAAGTCGTCCTTGACCTCGTCGATCTCGCCGCCGATGTCCTTCTTGAGCTTGTTGAACTCCTCCTTCATCTTCTCGAAGCCGGCAGTCTCTTTCTCCAACGACTTGAGCGTGGTCTCCACCTTCCTGATGAAAGAATCCTTGACCCCGACGTACTCCTTGGTCTTCTTCTGGACCTCAGATTTGCTCAGCTTGCGCTCGACGAGCCATACCTTGGACAAGCTGTACTCCACGCTAATCAGGCCGTCCTGTTCGAGAAAATCAGCCCATTCCTGGATAAGCACCTTGCTGACGCCGAGCTGCTTCGCCGCGTCGTCAAGGCTGATGCGCTTGTGACGATCGACGAGCGTGACGAGCTTGTCAACACCCGTCTCGATGTTTTTCATGGACCCAGATGCACTTCCCGAGTTTATATATCTTTCGGGGTGAGGACGTCACCGGTACGGACACACCCAGCCCCCCCGCCGGGGAATTCGATGAAGCACGAGACCTCACGCCTCGTGCGGTGATGAGAGAACGGTCGCAACCCGCGCCTGACCTCCCGCACGACGAACCCCTGAGGCGCGTAGTCGCAAAGCACGATGTCGATGGGGTGGAAGACGAACCACATGTGCAACGAGCACCGCCGCCGAAAAGGAGTGAAGAAGACGAGCGCTTGCCGACGCCTGAGACGACGGAACATCAGGCCCGTGGCGAGCTGCCACGTCGTCCTGGCGCCGAGGAGCTGCGTCGCGACGACGCCTCGCCGGGAGACGAGCTTCGCATCGGTCGGCCTGCGGAAGGAGAGCTTGCGCTTGAGCGTGTCGGCATCCATGCATCCGTCCATGGAAGGAGAGCTATAAAAACCTTTGCGCTTCACCCGCAAGGACTGGAGGAGAGGTTGTCCAGCTCGTAGTCGTCCATGTGGCCCTGGTCCAGCCTGAACCAGTCAGGCGTGTAGATCATGTTCTGTACCTGGCACCGGTCGGTACTGTTGTCAGGGCCCGCGGAGAAATAGATGTGGTCGACGACGCCCCTGTCCGACTTGACCACGACGCCCTGGTCTGACAACGCCGGCAAGTACACGAGGCTCTCGATGCCGAGCGGGGATGAGGAGAGGTTGTTCGTGAACCGCTGGACAAAGCTCGGCGCCCCTGATGATTCCCGGTAATACGATCCTTCAAGGAATTCCTTGAGGACGGCGGTGTCGTTGTCATCGTCTACGTAGCCCTCCGGGGGCAAGGCATACTCGTTGATCATGTTCGGCACCCTGCCGAGCGTGTTGACCGTGTAGAGCGGGTCCTTGAGCCCATAGATGGGCACTTCGGTGTCGAACCGCTCGGTATAGTTCCACCACGACTCGTGAAGGTTGTCAGCGACGATGAAGGAGCCGGTGAAGCGGACAAGCACCACCCACGGCGTGGATTGCTCGATCGTCACGTTCGTGATGTTCACCGTGAGGTTAAGACCTATCCGTTGCGCCTGCACGCGGACCCGCTCGATGTAGTCGGTGAAGCTCGCGTTCTCCATGATGAACAGATCGGTGCCGTTGTAGCTGCCCTGGAGAAAGACCACCCTGAACGATTCCTCCATGGAGGACTGGTTGTCGAAGAACGTTCCTCGCTGGGACAGGTACTCCTCGACGCCGATGAGCGAACGGAACCCTGAGATGAACGCCGCTCGGTCGAGGTCTTCGTGCAGGTCGGCGACGAAGTCATCCATGGTGTGCACGCGCAGCGAGATGACCTCTTGCTCGTCCTGGTACTGGTAGCCTTGGAAGGTGAGGAAGAGCGCGGCGAAGAGGGCGACGAAGATGACGGCCAGGAACAAGTACAGGACGCCGTGCTTCGACCGGGGGATTACTGCCATAACTCCACCCCCATGATGGCCGGCCCCCACAGGTAAGGCACATCGCTGACGAGGGAGACGATGATCTCGAGGTCTTCGGCGACGAGGTTGACGAACACGCGGCCGTCGTCGTCGAAGTCGAGCTGTTCCAGCAAGGTGTAGACGGCGATGTCGTACGCGTCCGCAGTGTAGTTCTCCGGGTCGTGCGAGGCGTTCGTGTACGCGCAATCCTTCGCTCCGGCGTAGAAGTCGGGCACGGTAAAGTTCTGGGACGTGCCGTCCTCGAACTCGACCGTCCATGAGCAGCCGACGGCCTCTTCCACCACGGTCGAGCGGGACGTAGATGAGTTGATGAAGCCGGTGTAGATGAGGGTGTTGTTGTCCGAGCAGCCCGTCGTGTTCA
>WJKR01000040.1 GCA_014729015.1 Candidatus Woesearchaeota archaeon
TTCAAGGATGCGCCTGATGACGGGTTAGAGAGCAGGTACGAGGTGCAGGGCAAGGATTTCTTCATGGGGTGGAAGGATCGTATTGACGCTGCTGCGGAGAGTCCTGCCCTCGAGAATATCGTGCAGAAAGATGCCGGCGCTGAGCGACCTGAGCAGTCGTATAGTGAACGGGTGGAGGAGTTGCGCGAGCAACAGCAGCAGCTCAAGCGCATCAGCGAGCTGGCGGGCCGGTGCGAGCTTGCCGCTATCGCGAACGTCGCGCGGAAATCGGAGCAGGCAACCGCTCGTTACGTGGCGACGGTGATGGGCGGACAAGTAGCGATGCAGGGACGGACTGCGCAGTACCACGAGCTCCTCATGGATGCGAACAAGCTGCTCAGGGACAATCCTTCCGCTGGCGCGCTCCGCAGGATGCGTGAACGCTTGGAAACCTACCGGAACGTCCGGGGTTTGGGTAAGGAGCGCCGTGAGGGGTTAGGGGCGTTCATCAAGACGTACACGATGGCGATCGGTCGTCGGGAGAAGGAGCAGCAGAAGCAGCAACGAGAGGTGCTCGGCACGGTAGCGAAGGTCGCGCTCGGAGCAGCGTGCCTCTACCTCGGATACGTCGGGATTAGGTCGTTATCGCGACCGATCGACGAAAAAATCAGTGCTTACCAGGAGGAGAAGGCGCGGCGGCTTGGCGAAGGGGCGGCAATCGCCGCTTTCGAGAAGCACACTGCATCGTATAAACAAAGCGAGGGGGAGCTAGCGGCGATACGGTCGCAAATCGAACAAGCGGATGACTTGTTAGAACGGAAGCGTGATGAAATGACCTTGTTGGATGCGCAGAAGCAGAACGTGCAGGAAGGGATCGGAGGGTACCTGCAGGCGACGGAGGCGAGCCCTGTCGCACGGCGGTTGCGGCCGGTCTTGCATAATGCTGCGTACACCGTGTACATCGAGAAGTCGAACAACCGGACGCATGTCTTGGACGATGATGGTAACGTGTTGATGCGTATGCGGCACACGGATGCTCGGAATCCTTTGCGGAAGACCCGGGCGGGCCAGGAGCGGACTCCTGAGGGATGCTTCGGCATCTACAAATCGTACCTGAACAAGGGTGACTGGAAACACGATTTGTACGGGGTCGGTTTCTACAGTCTTGATTATGAGAATCCTAACGGCTCCCGAGGAGTCATCCTTTGTTCCGCGGCCGACCGCGGTACCGAGCGGGCCATCAATACTGGCGAGGACGTCATGAACTGCGGCGTGGCTTTCCATGACGACGATTTCAAGCGGTTGCATGGGTTCATAGGCAACGGTTCGACGACGCAGGTCGTGATTGAAGACAGCCAGGCGAGGCCTTTGCGTGCATTGGGGGACGCGTATGCCGGACGATGAGTTCCCCACGGAGTGGTGGGAGGAAAGCGCACGGTCCAGGGATGCCTTGGCGGAACAGCCGAAGAAGCGATCTTTTTGGTCGACGCTGCTCAAGCGGTCGAAGCAGTTCTTGGCAGCCGGGTTGATCGCGGGGTCGCTGGGCGCGGCGTATTTTGCCGGTCAACGCGCGGAGTTCTCCCGGGCACAACCCGGAAGAGCGTCATTGATGGCTGAGCGTGACTCGTTGCAACGCGCAGCTGATGAGCTGGCCAAAGCCAATGGCCGGTTGGTGCAGATGAATGCGTCGCTCGAGCAAAAGCTGTCATGGAGTAATAATCCCATGCTCGTCGACAAATATGATAGCTTGTCGCTGGCACAGTCGCAAGTCCTGTCCGCTTATAGAATCCTGCGAAGGAAGAATACTTCTTTGGCTGATGAGAACGAGCAGTTGGAAGAGCAGCAGGAGCGGTTGTTGCAGGGCAACCGTTACTTTGCCGGTGTGCCACCGATCGGTATTGACACGTTGGTGATTGATGAGGAGAGGTATTTCGTCGAGATCAACAAAGAGGAGCAGCGGTTGCGGGTGTGGAAGCCGGCCAACTACGTGTTGGTGGCTGACGTGCCTTGCAGCACCGGGTTGTATGAGGGCGAGAAGGAGCGGGCAGGCGATTATAAGACTCCTTCGGGTTTCGCTACTATTGTGAGTCGTCAGGAGAGCGCTGCTTGGACGTCCGATGGCGAGCACGCGTACGGGCCGTTGTTCTTTCGGCTGAACCAGGGCGATTGGGATGGCAGTGGTGAGTATGATCCTGTTGGTCATTGCAGTATCGGCATTCATGGCACGCATGAGCCTGCGTACTTGAGCGAGCGGCGGTCGCACGGGTGTATCAGGTTGTGGAATGTGTTCTTGCTCGAGGCTGACCGGGCCGGTTATTTGCGTCCTGGTAATCCGGTGTATATCGTTCCTGAGGATCCCGCCGCGTTGGCGTATAGCAAGCATGGTGTTGGCGTCGAACGTATCCGTAATGTTTCCGGAAATGTCGGAGAAGGTGATAAAAAGATGTTCGCCTCATCTAGTGTTCAAGAATGACCTCGCTAGAAGCATTGCTTAAGAAGGAGAAGATAGAAAAGCAAGCCCTGGGCTTGATTAATGGGGACAGGTTATCCGCTATCCTGTCCAGCAGCGGCGCATCGTTCAAGGACAAAGTGTTCTTCGTCACCGAGCAAGGAGACTTCTATTACACGGACAAGGACGAGGATCGATGGAGCGTCTATCAAGTAATCTATGACCGCGAAAAAGGCGCACTGGTGCAGGACGAACGGTCACACGTGCAACGGACGAGCGAGGAAGAACCGTTCGTGACGCCCGAGCGGCAGCGGTATGATGCCCAGGAAGTCATCAAGAGCTTGCATAAGATGGCTGAGCAAGCAGGAGAGCATCCTTTTGTGAGCGACGAGACCTGTTGGTTCCGGCAACAACTGTTCGACCTCGCCGAGGAGAACGGGGTACAACAGGTCAAGGAGGACGAGCTGTGGGAAGCCATCAAGGGATATGTTCCTTCAAAGAATTCTGTCGCGCCGTTCGGCAGGGACAGCGTGGAGCGGTTAGTGTTGAAGAGAGACGGCGGGAGGCGTCATGGGAAGCGGTGGCACCGACCAATCACAGCGTCGGAAGCCGAACGCATCGTCTGCGCGGCGAAGGACTTGGAGAAGAAGAAGCTTTCCGGTGACGAGCAGTACATGCTAAAAAAAGATTTTCTTGACGACTACCTCATCGGACGCCACGTCACGACCGATGCTAAGAATCTCCGGGTGTTCTTGCAAGAGCACGAGCTCGACAATTCTTCGGAGCGAAGGACGCACATGTACGAGCCGCAATCGAGCAAGGATCACTGGCAGTTCCGCATGCCTGGCGATCCCAGGTTGCACATCATCCTCACGCAGGGGAAGCCTGGTTCGACGTACGTCCGAGAACCATTGGACCTCAAGCCCCTGTTCAGGAAGAAGTGGCATGACACGATAAGGGGGTGGTGGGGGAAGAAGAAGCGGTCCTTCAGGAAGAGCGTCCGCCACGTCAGGCGTCACGGGTTGGCATACGGGTTGAGCCTCGCGTTGTTGGCGAGCGCGGGGTCGTTCTTCAAAGGACAGCACTACGGCGCGCGTCAGGAGCGCGAGCGGACGGAACAGATCATCGAAGAACCCGTGAAGCGTCCTGTGTTCGAGAAGAAGACCGTGCAGGTGCAGGAGCCATACATCGTACGGAAGGGTGATTGCTTGTGGAACATCGCAAAAAAATATGCCGGTGACAGCGATAGGGACGTGTTGGAGAAGACGGACGAGATCGCGACGGAGAATGGTATGCTGACGATCAGCGAGTATGAGCAGAAACGGGCGGGCGGCGAGACCGTTGCAAAGCAAGAGAATCCCAACCTGATTTATCCTGGCGACACGTTGAGGGTCTCGCAAGAAAGAGAAGTCGTCGTGGAGAATAAATCTCCTAAGGAATCCGTGGATGCGGCCGTTGCGGAACCAGTGGAGGAGGAGAAGGAGGACGTCGGTCACGTGTTGTACGCGCCGCCTGTGCAGCGACGAATGCAGGAAAGGTACGTGCCGCGGACGACCGGGGTCGTTCAGGAGAAGGAACGCGTGGAGCAACCTGTTGATTATGTCGGCGTGTTGCAGGCCATGGTGCGGATGAAGAACAGCGGCAGCTCTCTGGATGAGATCGCTGGCGAGTACGCCGGTTTCAGGGACCGGGATGATGTACGGAAGGCGTTCGCTGATTACCAGGGGTTCGTGCAGTCGGGCGTGATCACGCAGCCGGACGTCGTTGATCGGTATGACGGCCGCGTTGCGAATACTGATTTCAAGTGCCGTGTCGTGCATGAGTATCAGCGTGGCAAGGGGACGTTGAGCGAGATTCGTCGTGATCTCAAGAAAGAGTACGGCATGGATGTCTCCGAGAGCACGATCAGCAGGTATGCTCGGCAAGCGTTGGGTGTGGGGAGCAGGAAAGCAGCTAGACGCAGGTTAGAATGATGACATTTGAGCTAGCAATAGATCATGTATGTGGATAAGAGAAACAAAAGACTTCACGTAAGACTTATCGGGCATCGGAAAAACATCCACGAGAAAGATTAGTGCTTCTTCTTGGCTTTGCCCGTCTTCTTCTGGTGCCTTTGCTGTTTCTGCCAGTGCAATGGCCTGTCGAATGAGTGCGTGTGGTCCTCTTTTGACAACTCCCCGTCCTTGTAGCCATACACGATAGGCGTGGCGTACGGCAATTCCAGGTGCGGGATGTCCTTGTCACTGATGTTTTCTATGTGCTTGACGATGCCTCTGAGCGAGTTGCCGTGCGCTGATACGAGCACGTTTTTCCCTCTCCGTAGATGCGAGACTATTTCTTTTCGGAAGCATGGTATTGCTCGTCTGTACACGTCCTTCAACGACTCGCCTCGTGGGGGGTTGATATCGTAGCCCCTGCGCCACATGAACACCTGGTCGTGCCCCCATTTCTTCCTCGCCGCGTCTTTGTCCATGCCCTGCAGTGCGCCGTAGTAGCGCTCGTTGATCTTGTCCGAAGAAAAGACGGGTATCTCGTGCTTCTTGTCGAAGAGGACGCCGTGGTTGTGCTTGCTCCACTGCCTGCGCAATCCTTTTTCGTGGAGGAAGATGCCCGTCTTGTTCTGCGCTGCGAGGATGAGCAGGAGCGTTTCCCGCGCTCGTTCGAGTCTTGACGTGAACGCGACGTCGATGTCGAGGCCTTTGAGCTTCTCGCCGCAGATGAGGGCTTCCTGGATGCCGATCGCTGACAACGGCACGTCCACCCACCCGGTGAACTTGTTGTCCTTGTTCCAGCGGCTCTCGCCGTGCCGTACCAGGATGAGTCTTGGCATGCTGTTTTTTAGGGGAAGAGGAGTATTTAAGGTTTGTTGCGAGAAAAAAGTGTGGTCAGGCGGCGCTGTCGTCCTGCTCTCCCTTATACAA
>WJKR01000041.1 GCA_014729015.1 Candidatus Woesearchaeota archaeon
ACACCGCCTTTACCATGGGACTCATCATCACCGCAGGCAACACGAGCGCGTTCATCAAAGCAGTCACGAACAAGCCGCTCCACTGGTTCTGCACACCGAAAGTCGATAACAAGAAATTCGTCAAGGCATAAAATGATCCTCCAATCGGCCTCAGCGATCATCACATTTCTTTTTCTTGTAATCATCCTTTCCTACTACGTCTTACTGTTCATCAGGCGGCGACGACCCAAGACCCATAAGCGGCTCAACAGCATCAGCATCATCATACCCGCACACAACGAAGCGCCCTATCTCAAAGCGACCATTGATGCGGTCTTGCAAGCGGACTTTGTCGGGGAAAAACAGGTCATCGTCGTTGACGATGCCAGCAAGGATGCGACCGCGAGGATTGCCCGCTCGTGCAAAAAAGTACGGCTTATCAGAAACGTCGCACAGTTAGGCAAAGCGGCAAGCATCAATAGGGCACTCAAACAAGCGACCGGCGACATCATCGCCATCGTGGACGCCGACAGCGTGATTAGAAAAAACGCGTTGGAAGAGATGGCCAAAGAACTCTCACGCGACGGCGTCGGTGGAGCAACAGGGGTCGTCCTCGTCAAGAACAGGAACGAGCTCATCAACATGTGGGTGCATATCGAGCAATTATACAACAGCCTCATGCGGCTTATCATGAGCAAGGTCAATGCGAACATCGTCACTCCCGGGCCGCTGAGCATGTATAAGAGGAGCGCCCTCAAGAAACTCGGTGGCTTCAGCACCGACGGCTTCTCAGAAGATATCAACGTCAGCATCAGGCTGATACGGGCAGGGTACAGAATCGGCTACACGCACAAGGCGGTTTCTGCGACCAACATGCCCTACAGGAGGAAGTGGTTCTTCAAGCAACGAGCACGGTTCGCGAGAGGCATGCTCCACGTGTTCAAAAGGCACCTCTCGCTCAAGAAGACCATCATCGACCTCTACACCCTGCCTATCTACGTCTTCACCTACGTCCAGGCGGTCATCATGGGACTATTTACGCTGTACCAGATCGTCGCCGGCTACATCACATACTTCGCCAGCCAAGGAACATTCCTGAACCTCGCCGTGGCCAAGTTCTTCCTCGAATGGTTCAGCATCGTCGGCTTCGTCCGCTGGGTCGGCTCGGTCATAGCGGGCACGACGCCCTTGACGTTCATCACCATCATCGGTATCATCAGCACTCTATTGACCTATCCGTTGTACTGCTTTGCCATCGCCAAGTTCGACAAAAGAATAGATTGGCGGCACCTCATACCACTTGTGTTCATGGCCCCGTTCTGGTGGCTGATCATGGTCATCTACATCGCCATGCTGCCGGAGCTGTTTAGGAAACAGCAATACAACAAGTGGCAGAAGAACGAGCCCTGAAAAAAGAAACAAAAGGTATAATAACCGTTTCTCGCTCCCCTTTTGCATGAATGAGGATATCGATCTCGGCAAGCAGGGTACTTTCCCTTATGCTCGTATAGAACAACTCTTCAAAGATAACTTCGAGAAGAAAGATGAAATCAAGATTTTAAGCAAGGAAGACATCACTATTTTAGCAGTAACATATGTCCAAGATTCAGTGATGAACTTTAACGCGAGACTCGATTGGATAGAAAGACAAACAGGAACGCGTCCAGAACCTCGAAGTGCTCACGAAGTCATCGATGAAGCAGTAGAAAAGACATTGCAACTGTACGACTTCTACATGAACATCCCTCTCAGCAATTTATATGCCAACCGCGTGAACTTCGGTATCAAAACGCAAGACTCATTCGGCACGTATGAACTCAAATTGCAGTTCGGCGGTGATCGAACCATCGCTTTCAACGTCGCTGATCCAGCGATTGGTCTATTCCCGAGCAACCCTTCATGGGGTGAGGAAGAACTCGGCTCACTCAACTATGCTCGTGATGCGTTTATCACTGATGATATCAAGATCATAACACCTGATGACCTCGCCAAAAGAATCTACAAGTTCTGGGAAGAGGCACATCAAGAAGCCACGGCTGTTGAACAGCTCACTCACTGGCAAGAAATCATGCAAGAAAAGCCTCGATTCTTTGTCACCAATGAAGAGACTGGTGAAGCGTACCATACCAAGTACGCGCTCGCAAAAGCAGTCGAAGAAATACTCTTGTTCTCTAACAAATAATCATTATCCGGTGAATCGATACACGACATTGCTGCCGGCATCATACAGCTTCACGAACCGGTCATCATATTTCAACAAGAACAGCAACCCCTGCTCCTCGTACGTCCACACACCACCATCACGCATCCGCTCATCAACGAACACGTACGTGATGCCGTACTCCTGCAATAACGGCACGGTCGTGCCCATACGGTACGATAAGAAAACCTGCTGAGCCGCGGACCAACGCTCCTGGTCCTGCTGCGCGTTGTCCAGGAACGCCTGGCGCCGGCCCAAGCGTTCGATGAGGACGCCGTTGTCCGGGCTGGAGAGGACGACCGCGTCCGGTGGCGACGTGTGCAGGAACCGCAACGCCTCCAACTTCTCCATGGTCGGCTCCGCCTTGACCTGGCCGGAGATGGTGAACACGAGTGTGAACAACAAGCTCAGTCCGACCAGGAACAACGTGATGTTCCTGATGCTCCGCACCGTCCACGGCCTGCGCAACAACACCAAGACTCCCTTGCCCGCGAGCATTGCTACGAGCGGGACGAGCAGGACGCGAGCGAGCATGTCAGAGAACGAGAACACGAACACGCCGCCGATGATGAGACTCGCGACGATCTGCCGCCGCTCCTTCGACCACGCCGCGATGACGCCGACGGCCGCCAGGAACAACAGGAAGAAGGAATACCCAAAGTTCGCGCCGAGGCTCACGAAGAAGTCGTTGAACGACGAGGACATGATCAAGGCGTCCCCTGCCACGAACCCGAAGAACGCGTCGAGCAGGACCATGAGGAACAGGCCGATCGCGCCGCTCACCGCGGCGTGCTTCCACGAGCCGCGCAGCAGGCCGTACGCGACGAGGAGGACCGCGGTCACTATGAATGCCGTGGCGTGCACGCCGACCAGGAGCGAGAGGGTGACGCCGCTGAGCACGGGCGAGCGGTCGTACAACCACCAGCATAGCAACGAGAGAAACAATACCAACGATGCCGGCGTCAACGTCGTGAACACGACGATGAACAGCGGCGAGATGATGAACAGCAGTCCTGCGAGCGAGCGCTCCTCCATGTCGCCGAGCACCCGCTGCGCGGTCAGGAAGAAGAGGATGACGCTCGCGACGCCGAGGATGATAGGCAATAGCTTGCTGGTCAGCATCGGGTTGGCGATGATCAGTATGCCGGCGACGAGCGAGTTGAACAGCGTGGGCGTCACGTCCTGCAGGTGATAGCTGCTCGGTTCCAGCATGTTCTGCGCCAGTCCGAGGTGGAAGTGGCTCTGTTCCCCTAGCAACGCATTGTTGCCCTGTAAGGAGCGCGCCGTGAACGGCGTGAGCACGAAGAACACGGCGAGGAGGACGAGCACTGCGAGGACGAAGCCGTCGCTCGGCATCCGTCGTTCCTCAACCATACTCCTCACCTCGCAACGAGCAGGTCAGCCCGTAGAGTTGTACCGTGCCGTCCGTTGCCGTTTTGACCAGGGAGAAGCATTGCTCGTCATCCAAGAACCGCGGGTGCGCCACGTCGGTGAACGCTTCGGTCTGCGGTGAGACGTAGACGTGCGTGGCGCCGTACTTCTGCAGGATGCTGACCGCGTCGATCTTGAAGAATGACTTGTACAGCGTGATGGTATCCTCGTATCGTTCCTCCACCCGTGGGATGAGCAGGTAGTCGGTGTCCATCACGTTCTTCCGGTGCGCCACCCCGGCGATGAGGTTCCCTTCTATCGGTGCTCCCATGATGATGGCGTCCTCGGAAAGGTGCTCGTCGGCCCAGGTGAGCACTTCGATGTCGGCGGCGGTCGGCGTGTCGGTGAGTTCAGTGGTGAGCATGCTCGGCAGGGTGGCGATGACGAAGATGGCGATGATGCCGGCGACCGCCGCCCAGGCGAGGCGTGCGGCCTTGGTCTTCCTGAGGTAATCGACGATGCGGTGCAGGGCGTACCCCGAGGCGAGGGCGAGCAGGATGCCGAGCAGGGCGAGCCCTGTCCGGAGCGCGATGAGGCGGAACCAGATGAGGATGACGACGCCCGCGACCATGCCGGTGAGGAACACGATGGACTTCCGCTTGGTCTCGGTCAGGCCGTAGTACAGTCCGCCGACGCCGAGGATGAGCGCGATGAACCCGGTGCTGGAGATGGCGCTGAGCAGGGTCACCTTGGAGAACACGGCGCTGAGTTCCATGGCGGGGATGTTCTGCCAGATGACGTTGCTGCCGTGCATGACGAACGCTTTCTTGAACACGACGAGCGAGAACCAGGCGGTGAAGAACAGGGTGAACAACAGTAGTTCGACGTCTTTGGGCGAGATCTTCATGCTTTGTACGCGGAGCAGCGCCGTGTAGAGGAGGAGTCCGATGAGGAACACGAGGCTGAGGGGGTGGAGCAGTATGAGGGCGACCAGGGCGATGAGCAGCCAGTCCAAGTGCTTGCCGCTCTTCCGGCTCTTGATGAACAGGTACATGGTAGTGACAAGCAGGGTGATGCTGAGCGTGATGGGCGATCCGTCGTTGATGCCGATGAGGAAGAGCGCGGGGATGAGTCCGGTCATGCCTGCGGTGATGATGGCGAGTCCTTCGTGCTTGGTCAGGATGCGTGCGAAGGCGTAGGCAGGGATCACGATGGCTGCTGCGAACAGGTTCGGGAGCACCTTGACGAGCCAGAGCTTTGGCAGGACGAGGCCGAACAGCGCGATGAGGTAGGTGTAGAGCGGTGAGAACACGCGGGCCCTGCCGCCGTAGCTGAGCTCGTCCTCGAACAGTGGCAGCCCGGTCTGGTGGATGCTCTCTACTTGTCGCAGGGGCAGGTAGCCGTCGTAGTCAGGATGGGGTGATTGGTAGGCGATGATGATGCGCGTCGCCGCGATGATGATGAAGAGCGCGATGATGATGCGCGTCGCCGTCTGCTGCCTGGCTGTTGCTTGCTCAGGGGCCATGTGCGTGTGGAGTACCGCTTGTTGCTTCTTAAACCTTGCCTCGTTCTATAAGAATGATTGCTGAGGAGCCTTATTCCTCGTCTTCGGGGCTGTATGAGGGCATGGCTTGCTTGTTGATGATCATGATGTCGCCGATGCTCTTCACGAGCTGGTGGGGGACGATGACGCCTTTCGCGCTGCCCAGGGCTTTGTTGAGGAAGCTGTTCTTGCTCGCCCGGACCTTCCACCCGAATATCTTGGTGCTTGTCACGATTCCTTCTTCGATGTCACCGAAATAGTCGCCTGTGTCCGTGAACACTTTCATGTCGAATGTTTCCGTGATTTGTTTCATCTTCAGCATGTTCTCCACCTTCCTCGCTGTCTCTTTTCGTTAACCGTTTGGTCGTATTTAAACCTTTCTCTTTGCTGCTGGCCAGGGGCGACGTTTCCAGAACAAAACATTTATATAAGGAGTTCTCTCTGAAGTAGTATTAGGAAAAGAGGTGTCACTTTCATGGCATGGGAAAACGAAGCAGCGGTCATCTTGGCGATTATCATCGGTACGCTGGCGGCGATTGTGTATTCTTTGCGCGTGCTCATCCTCCTGGAGAGAAGGATTGCGCGGATCGACGTGCATATCGAGCTGATGGCGAAGAGCATCTTGAAGGATGAGCAGGAGATAGAGGGCATGCTGAAGAAGCATCCGAAGAGAAGGAAGAAATGAGATTTGTGTTTGTCGTCTTGCTATTGTTGTTGGCTTGTTCTTTGGCGTATGCCGATGACTACACCGTGACGGGGACGATTACTGACGACGAGTTCGCGGTCACGGAAGCAGTGGTTCCTGGCGGTGATGAGTTTGTGTACGCGGTCGCCCCCGGTGATTTCAAGGTCTTCACAGTCATGCTCTCCGGTTCTGCCCTGTACACGCCTTGGTTGGACGTGTACGACCCTGATGAGGAGGAGTTTATCACCAAGCTCGAGGGCAATCCCGGCGATGTGTTGTCGTATTCGTACGTTTCCGGCATGGATGGTCGGGAGCCGCGGGAATATTATTTCGTGGTCAACGGCCTCGGTGATACGGGGCAACAGTTCACCTTCTCCTACGCCGCTCGCGGCCAGGACGACGCCGGTATCGGCGAGGACGCGCCTGCCCGCTTCGTCTCGAGCGAGCTCATCGTTCTTGGCGAGCACGCCGGCGAGTTGGGGGATGAGGATGAGAAGGATTCGTTCTCGCTCGAGATGCACGCTGATGAGTCGTTCACGTTCACGTTGACGCCTGCTGACAAGGGCTTGCTGGGTCTGTCCTTGGTGGACGGCTCGGGTTTTGAAAAAATTGACAAGAGCGGCATGTTGGAGGATGAGGTCTTGACCGCTTCGTACGATTCCTTACGTGAGCAGACCGCCTACCTCACTGTTAGCGGTGACGTGCCATACACGTTGCTGATTGAGTCTGACCGTGAGGAGGAAGATGTGGCGCCACCTCCTGCGCCGCCTGCGCCGCCTGCTGATGAGCCGCTCACCGTGGCTGACTCGGCGACGCCCGGCGAGGACTCGTCAGCCCTTGACTTGCAGGGCGACCAGGAGCAGCGGCAGCGGAGCGGCTCTTTGGTCGTCGCCTTGGTCGTCGTCTTGGTGCTCGGCGCCGGTGTCCTGTTCTATTTCGTGTGGTTGAAGAAGCAGTGATCACAGTGTTATGATTTCTTCGAAGGTGAGCCCTCTTCTTTGTGCGAGGGGCAGGGTCACTCCGTAGGATGACTTGGTTGCTTCCAGGTCTTCTGTTGAGAGGAAGTACCAGGGTTGGTGGTAGAACTTGATGGCCGTCCACGCTTCTGCGCCGAACCGTTGCGCGAATATGATGAGCTCCTGGATCTCTTTCCCGGTGAAGTATTTCTTCTTCTCCGTGGTGAGCTTGGCTTCGATGGCCAGTTTGCGGACGTTGTTGGAGGCGACGATGTCTGGCGACGGGTACTTCGAGCTGCCGCTGCCTGCTGCTCTCAATGCAGCCCATCCTTGGCTCCAGAACTTGTGGATGAGGTCTCGTTCCGCGTTGATGCCTCTGCTCTTATGGGACATTTACAGCTTCACCTGCATGAAGTCGTACGCGCACGTTGTTTGTGGAAAGACTTTCTTCGCGTCTGCTGCTATTTCCTCGATGGTCTTGTAGCGTTGCGAGAAGTGGGTGAGGATAAGTTTCTTCACGTTCTCTTGCGAAGCGACTTGCGCGGTGACTTGCGCGGTGAGGTGCTTGTATTGCTCCGCTTTCTCGTCCAGGCTTGATTCGTAGGTGGCTTCCGCGATGAATAGGTCTGCGTCTCTGGCGATGTTGTGCATGCCGGTGCATGGCTCGGTGTCCAGGACGATGCTGAGCTTTTTCCCTTTCTTGATGGAGGAGACCATATCGGCTGTGATGCGCTTCTGCTTAAGCAGCACGGCTTCTCCTCGTTGCAGCTTGCCGATGAGCGGTCCTTCTTTGAGGCCGAGTTTCTTGGCTTTTGCCATGCTGATCTTGCGCTGGTCTTTTTCGACGAACGCATAGCCGAGGCAGAGGATAGAGTGTTTGAGGTTGGCTGCTTGCAATCGGTACCTGCTGTTCTCATAGAAGGTGAGCGGTTCGTCTCCTTTTGGGGTGATTTCTTTTACTTCGATGTGTAGTCGTAAGTCGAAGGAGCAGCTGTTCAGCAGGTGGTTGAGATAGGTCTTGGTGCCTTTCGGCCCGTACAGCTGTACTGTTCCTGGCTCTTCGGTGTTGCCCAGGGTCTGGATGAGGCCGATGAGTCCGGCGACGTGGTCGCCGTGCCAGTGCGTGATTAATATTTTTTTTACTTTGAGCCGGTTGATGCCGGCGATGTTCATCTGCCGTTGCGTTCCTTCGCCGCAGTCGATGAGGATGCCTTCTCCATTGTATTCTAGGTAGATGCTTTGGACGTTGCGGTCCTTGGTGGGGACCATGGCTCCTGTTCCTAGGAAGGTGAGTTTCATGGTGGTTATGAGTATGTGTTGATATTTAAAGGCGCTGTTGGCAAGAATATTTTTCTTTATAGAAAATATTTCTTTTTCGGAGAAAACTTATAAACGAGTTGTATTCTCACCTGTCCCTCAACAACTTAACACGAATGTGTACAACAAGCGTTTCCCGCAAACCACCGGTAAAAATATTTACCAACTGTCTGTGGCCAACGCAACGGCACCCAACGATGTGATTGTACATGACCCAACAACGCTTGTAAGCTTTTGCATCGTAGCGGTGGACCAATACCTCAGTGAACAGGATTAAGAGGCGAAAAACCCTTAGTGAGGTGCTGAGGAAGCTCTTTTAGGGGTAGTGTGCGCTCCAGCATGGTCACGGGCGTTCCTTTACCCCCACGACATGCTCGCTACAGGTAACTTTCATGACGGTTGATTGAATCAGTCTTTGCGAGCCGAAAGTGCCGGCGGACAAAGTGATGATTGTCAGCGACACTCATGATGGTCGGGTGATTATTCTGCGCTGATCCTTGCTCTCCTGGTATTTGCAGGAGAAGGAGAATAATCACCTTATTATGCAAACAGCATATTCTTGATATACTGGCGGCAGGCGCCTCTTTTGGAAATGGCTGGCAGGAATTGTCAGCTGAGAAGTCTGTGCTTTGTTCGCTTGGCCCTGCCGCCAGCCGAGTTACTGCCTTCGTCTGTTGATGCTTCCTTTCAAAAACAGGTTATGGTCGGGGCAGGCAGAAGAAAAGGAGTCGAAGACGGTGCGAGACTGCCAATGAGTGCGTGTGTGTTTGGCAGCGACTCCTTTTTATTGTGCAAAGAAGCAGGGGTGTGTCGGCGAGGCTTTTTCATAAGGATGCCTTCTTACTCCATATACAGATTCACTCATGATTCGCCGATCACCCCTTTTTTTTTGCCAGGCATCTGGTGATGGGGTATAATGGAGGATAGGATGGTCGCTTGTTGCAGCAACGGTTTCTTTTGCCATACGGTGGCGGATGTCATATTTGTTATAGTTAGTTTAGGGTTAATTTGCTTCGTGTATTCTCGAAGTAGTCCGCCACCGTTTTTTTTTGTTGGTCATTCTTTTCGTCGAGTAGTGCTGCCTTGACGGCACGTCCTTTGGTGTGGTGCTCGTAGGTTCGAATCCTGCCTCGATGGCGAAGTAGCTGTGGGCATGTGGCTGCTTGTTCACAATAGTTTTTTCATAATTTGTGATGGTTAGGTTTTTTGGTTATGAGCAAGGGCGCGTTGTCGGGGAGGTGTTTGGTGCTGGCCCTTGCTTTTTTTTCGCGTAATAATTTCGTTCATCATAAAACCACGTTTGCCTATGATAACAATGGCGTTTATTCGGTTCGGGTTGGCCATCGGTTTCGGTGCGGCGTTGTGGCAGTTCCTGGGAAGACCAGCGCATGTCCTTGTGCGGGTATTGACTGGTCGTCTGCCGAACACCTGCGCTCGTCAATGGTGCGCCCAGGGCAATACGTGTCGTTTGATGCGGATGACTTTGGTACTGGTTAACATGCGCACTACTGGTGGCTAGCCGGAATCAATCATATTGGTCGAATGATGCGGTTGCACTTTTTTTGGTACCACACAACCAAAGTACTGTAGCACATGCTCTGCAGCTAATGGAGTAATGAGGTGACTTTTTTTTATGCGTCTGTGGATGCCGCTAAGAAATGCGCCTAAAATCTTGTCTAATAATTCCGGCTGCGGGGCGCTGCGGTTCTTACGGGAGGATTTTCATCATAGGATGCATGCCTGTGTTGTGGAGAATCCTCCCTTTTTGTTGTGGTGGCGCGTGTTGCTTGTCTTTTCTTTCCGCTTTTTTTTACACGAATTATTTTCTATATAGAAATCAATATGCCGAAACTTTATAAACCACATGCGGTTCATCACACCGATGGCAAAGGAGAAAGCCGTCGTGCCAGAGCACGCACAAGAATTCACCATTGAGTCACCGGAACTCACCGAAGCAGAGCTCAAAGGACTCATCCCCAAAGCGATCAGCAACGGCAAGAAGAAAGAGAAAGTGCAAGCGCTCTTCGCAAAAGAACGTGTCCTAACCGAAAGCTCAGACGCAGCCAGGGACCTCTACGCCCAAGGACGCTACGGCGTCGTGCTCGAAGACGGCAAAATACACCTGTCATTGCACGAAGCGCTCTACCTCCTTGAGAAGAAGAAAGTCATCATCAAGGACTATCGCAACAAGCAACTCACGTTCGCACAATTCCTCAGACGAGCCAAGAGGATAGAACCGGAATTCTGGATCCGCTACTCGGTCTTCAAGGACATGCGCAGCCGCGGCTACATCGTCAAGACCGCGCTGAAGTTCGGCGCGGACTTCAGGGTATACGATAGAGGCGTCAAGCCAGGAGAAGACCACGCGCGATGGGTCGTCTACCCTGTGCACGAAGGTTCGACACTCACTTGGTACGAGTTCGCAGCAAAGAACCGGGTGGCCCATTCAACAAAAAAACGGTTGCTCATAGGCGTCGTGGACGACGAAGGAGACGTCAGCTATTGGGAGATCAAATGGATGCGACCGTAAATACTTCGGTGAGGGACCGTACATTCTTAAATAACGGTTTTTCTTCAAAGCAGATAAGACTTTTCTTACTGAGACACGGACAAACAGAAGCAAATGTCGCACAAATAAATCAAGGACATCTCCCAGGAAAGCTTTCTCCACTTGGCGAGCAACAAGCACAACAAATTGCAGAACGATTAAGACCAGAGAAGTTTGATATCATCATCGTCAGTGATCTTCGTCGTGCCAAACAGACAGCAGCACCGATTATCGCGACGCATCCAGAAGCGAAAGTCATCTATGAGCCGCGCATCAGGGAACGGAACCAAGGCGTCTTCGAAGGGAAGCCCATCGGCAGCTTTCAAGACCATGCGGCGCGGCTCGGTGTCGACGTCGTCACCTTTCAACCCGAAGGCGGCGAGTCCATCGCCATGATGCAAGGACGTGCGGCAAGATTTTTCGACGACCTCGTCAAAGAGCACAAAAGCAAGACGGTCTTGGTCGTCTCCCACGGCGGTTTTCTGACGCAACTGTTATTTATGTTGCTCAAGAAAGAAAACACCAGGGAGAACTATGAGGGCTTGCAGCCGATGAATTGCGCATTGTCAGTGTTTTCCATTAAGGACGATGGCAACCATGAAGTAGAACTGGTCAATTGTGTGGAACATCTCTAAGTGTTTTTCCACTCCTTCTCCACTTGTTCCAACCGCTCGAACGTGCCGGTGTCGAACCATTGCGCTGTAGAAGGGAATCCGCACACCTTGTTCTTCGCGGCCAGAGCAGGGAACAGGTCATATTCGAGCATGAACTTCTCCTCCTGCATGCGATAATCGAATATCTTCTCGTTGAAGACGTAGTAGCCGCTGCTCGCCAGGTTGGACGGCGCCTCTTCCTTGGACGGCTTCTCGATGAAGGAATGGATGCGATGGTCTCGCAGGTCGGCGATGCCGAACGAGCTGACATCCTTCACTGGTGTCAGCGCGATGGTTGCCAACGCTCCTTGTTCCTGGTGGAGCGCAAGCATCTCCTTGAAGTCGACGGCGAAGAGGTTGTCACCGTTCATAACGATGAAGTCATCCTTGAGCTGGTCGTGGACGAGGTGCATCCATCCGCCTGTCCCTAGCGGCTTGTCTTCCTCGATGTACTTGATGCGTAGTCCGGGCTTGGCTCCGCCGGCGTAGTAGTTCTTGATGTGCTCTTTGAGGTGGCCGACGGCGAGATACACTTCGGTCACGCCCGCTTTTTGGAGGAGGTCGAGGACGTGGTCGGTCAGCGGCTTGCCTTGGATGGGTACCAACGCCTTGGGCAGGGTGTTCGTGACGGGGCGGAGCCTGGTCCCGAGTCCGCCTGCGAGGACGACTGCTTGCATAATGCCCTGATTCTGTGCGTGTTTATATGCTTTTCCAAAATTATTTTCCTTATAGCAAATTATTCGGTGTCCCGACGACAACAACAAGATTTAATACTCACGCCACGTTCAAGTATACCATGCTCACCCGTGACGCCATCCTCGCCGTCCTCCAGCAAAAAGGCCCATGCCTGCCCATCCACATCAAACAAGCTATCGGCCAAGGAGACACGTTCACCATTGGCGCCTTCCTCACCGAGCTCAGGGAAGTAGGCAAGATCAAGGTCAGCAACACCAAACGAGACGGCAGCCCCTTCTACTACGTGCCGGAACACGCGCCGCGCCTCGTGCAGTTCCTCGACGACCTCGGAGAGAAAGACCGACGAACCGCCCACCTCCTCAAAGAGAAGAAGCTACTCCAAGACGACAAGCAAGAACCACTCATCCGCGTCTCGCTCAGGCAGATAAAAGACTTCGCCGTACCCGTGAACGTCAAGCTCAAAGACAAGGACATACTCTTCTGGAAATGGTACCTGGTACCGAACGACGAAGCAGAAGCGCTCGTGAAGCGAGCGCTGCACATCGAGGAGCGACCCCCAACCCTGCACCCGGTCAAGCAGCAAGCGTCCCCAGCCCAAGCGCCGCCTCAAGAACAAGAAGAGATGGAGGAAGAAAAACCCAGACCCGTCCCCGCAGCGCAACTCCTCAAAGGGAAAGATGACACCGGCGACAAGTTTATGAAACAACTCCTGGAATACTTCGCGGAGAAACGGATCCAGGTCATCACCAAGGACATCAAACGGAAAGGGAAAGACATCGAGTTCGAGCTGTCTGTACCGACCGCGGTCGGCCGCGTCGACTATTTCTGCAAAGCGAAGAGCAAGAAGAAGAGCAACGACGGCGACTTATCCTCCGCCTATGTGCATGGACAAGGAAAGAAATTGCCGGTGCTGTACATCACCACCGGCAAGGTGACCAAGAAAGTGAAGGAAAAACTCAAAAATGAGTTCAAAGGGCTCGTGTTGGTGGAACTCTGATGGGTGTCTCATTCACTGACTTGATTAACGGGACGCGCGTTGGCATCGACGAGTTGGCAGGCAAGACCTTCGTCGTCGACGGGTATAACATCCTCTACCAATTCCTGACCACCATCCGCGGCCCGGACGGTGCATCGCTGACGGACAGAAAAGGCAACGTCACCAGCCACCTCGTCGGCCTGTTCTCCCGAACGACGAAACTGATGCAGGAAGGTCTGCGGCTCGTGTTCGTGTTTGACGGCAAGGCGCCGGAACTCAAGAAGAAAGAGCGAGAGCGAAGAAAGTCATTGAAGCAAGCGGCGCAAGCGGCGTATGACGCTGCCAAGGAGTCGGAAGACGTCGCGGGCATGAGGAAATACGCTGGCCGGACGGCGCGGTTGACGCCGGAGATGGTCGCGGAAGCAAAGGAGTTGTTGGCCGCGTTGGGCATCCCCACCATACAAGCGCCGTCAGAGGGAGAGGCGCAGGCGGCGCACATGGTCAAGCGCGGAGACGCATGGGGGTTAATCAGTCAAGATTATGACTGCTTATTGTTTGGCACGCCGAGGATGGTGAGGAACTTGTCTATCACGCAACGCAGGAAGCAGCCGGGAGCGTTCGCCACGACCACAGCGGAACCAGAAGTCATCACCTTGGACGACACGTTGTCACAGCTCTCCCTGTCGCAGGAGCAGCTGATTGCTTTGGGCCTGCTGGTCGGCACTGATTTCAATGTCGGCGGCATCAAGGGGTTAGGGCCGAAGAAAGGGCTGAAGCTGGTGCGTGCGCATGATGATTTGTCAATGGTGTTCAAGGAAGCCCATTGGTCGGAGCATTTCGATTTCGGCTGGGAAGAGGCATTTTCCCTGTTCACGGACATGCCGGTGACCGATGTTTATGAGCTGCGGTGGCGTGGGGTGGACGCCGAGGCGGTCGTCGCGCTCCTGGTGGACCGCCACGACTTCTCGGCGGACCGCGTTGGGACCGTGCTAGAGCGGTTGGCGAAGCAGGGCAAGGACCGGTCGCAGCGGGGACTCGGTGATTTCTTCTGAGACTCGCGGCTACAAAAGCAGCGGGCCTTCTTCACTTCTGAGCGATTACGAACCTTTATAAGGGGCGTTCTTTGTGTGCGTCCCATGCTCTGGGTCCTCTATTCCTTGGGAGCGGCGGTCATGCAGGCACTCTGCAGCTTGATAGACAAGAAGGTCATGCTGCACGAGCACGCGTTGGAGTACGGGGCCGCCAGGGGGTTCTTCTCGCTCTTCCTCATCGTCGCCTTTCCGTTCATCGACCTGTACTACAACTGGACGATGTATGTTTCCATCTACGTGATCAGCATTATCCTGATAACGGCCAACCTCTACTATTTGCGGAGTGTCCGGCATTCCGAGCTGTCGAGCAGCATTCCGTTGATGAACATCAGCCCGTTGTTCTTGTTGGTCGTCGCTTACCTCCTGCTCGGTGAGAAGCCGGGCGTCGTCGCGGTCATTGGTATCTTGTTGCTGGTGGTCGGGACGTATCTGCTCCAGGCGGGTGTGTCTCCTGGGAAGAAGGGGTTGTTGGCGCCGTTCAGGGTGTTGTTGACGTCGCGGTACTCGTTGTACATGATTTTTGCCATACTTATCTACAGCTTCACTGCCACCTTGCTCAAGGCCGTTGTGGGGTGGGGTGTGGATGCGGTTTCCGTCGTTGTCTTGACCTTGTTCTTCATGGGCATCAATTACGTGTTCCTTGAAGTGGTGAAGCATGGTGTGGGTGAGATATTCCGTGATCTCAGGAGGGATGGCAGGATCATCTTCTTCTCGTTCATCTCGGGCTTGCTCTCTAATCTGTTCTTGTTGTTGGCCATGGCGGTGCCTGGCGCGCTGGTCAGCCTGATCATCCCGATCAAGCGGACGAGCACGTTCTTGACCGCGCTGATTGGCGGCCGGTTGTTCCATGAGCACCGTCTGGGTGTGAAGTTGTTGGCGTGCGCGGTCATGGTCGCGGGCGTGGTACTGATTGTGCTCTAGAAGGTCTGCTGCTTTTGTATTCAAGGGTTTCAACAGTTGTTACATTGATTTACTTCTTTATAGAAAAAAATTAAAGATATCCTTATAAACATGGCTGCGTTCCTCATATGCATGATTACTGTCAAAGTACCTTTGCAAGAAGCGGAACGAGCCAAGCAGGAACTCATGAGACAAGGCTATTTCCTGTCCGGCTACAGTGTCCAGAAAGAGGGGGATCACTTGTATTTCCCGGTCAAGGAACGCTTCGATTCCCCGTACGCGTTCGAGGAGCGAGCACTCGAGGCCAGGCCGGAACAGCCGCAAGGGTTACGGGAAACGCTCAAGGGAAAACTCCCCGCGGACGTCCTTGGACGCTTAAAAACAGCGTATGACCAGGTTGGGGACATCGCCATCTTAGAGATTGATGACAAATTCAAGGGCTATGACGCCACGATTGGCAAAGCCCTATTGGACACGAACCCCAAACTACGGACAGTCCTGGCCAAAGCAACAGGCCACGAAGGCGCCTACAGGACGCAGCACATGCGCCTCTTGGCAGGCGAGGACAAGCGTGTCGCTGTCCATAAGGAGAACGGCGTGTCGTTGATAGTGGATGTCGAGGCAGTGTACTTCTCTGCACGCCTATCGACTGAACGGAAACGCATCATGGAACGCGTGCAACCGGGAGAACGTGTTTTAGTGATGTTCTCTGGGTGCGGCCCGTACACGTGCACGCTGGCTAAGAACACCGAGGCGGAAGAGGTCGTCGGCGTCGAGATTAACCCCCGAGGGCACGAGCTGGCGGAAGAGAATAGTAAGCTGAACGAGTTGACTAACGTGAAGAACTACAAAGGCGATGTCCGCGAAATAGTGCCTGAATTGGGTGAGTTCGACCGCATCCTGATGCCGTTGCCGCGGTCGGCGGAGACGTTCCTAGACGTGGCGTTGGGGGCTTCTCACCAAGGTACTATCATCCACTTCTATTCTTTCCTGCATGAGGACGATTACGCGCAGGCTGATACTTGGATCCAAGGGGTTTGTGACCGGGCCGGCAGGCGGTTCGAGCTTCTCGGCAGCGTGAAGTGCGGCCAGCAGGCGCCTCGCGTCTTTAGATGGTGCACTGACGTGAAAATCCTCTGATTCTGTCACGGCGAGGTGACAAAAATGGAAAGATTTATATAGTATTGCGGCAACTACTAGGAAATAAAGAAGCCTTTTCCCTTGGTTTTTCAAGGTTTTCCAAGCATGAACCAGGAAAAAGAGGTGCAACGGACACGATGAACGACACACTCGACGACAACCTGCTGGAAGGATTCCTCACCAAAGAGGACCCCACGCAAGAATACAAGCTCGCCCCTAGTATCGACGACATCAAGGAGCAATACAGCGATGCCAGCATGGACTCCCTGTTGCATGACCTCCAAGACGCCAAGATCATGAACATTAAAGAGGTCATCGTGGACATCGAAGGGTTGATCAGCGAGCGACAGACCCTTCAGCACGAGGTCTTCGGCGACGTGGACAAGATTATGATGGGTATGGACAATTTCCTGACCCAAGCAGGCGACAAGATTGACGCGGTCAAGGAAGCAGAATTGCGCGAGAAGATGCTCGACATCGAGTCGTTCAAGCTCAACGAGAAGATCAACGCGTTCCGGGACATTGCAGCGCTCAAGAAAGAGCTCCGTGACCGGATGCACGAATACCGCGAGCAAGAGCAGCACCAACACATGATTGGAGACCTGCTAGGTGAACGCTGATGTACAGCAAGAGCTTGACGGTCGAGGAAATCTGTCGGCGGTTACGGCCAATCTTTGGCAAGAGGATAGACGAACTCTACCTTAAATACGCCCTGTCCGACAATCGTGAATCACGCATCGAGATCGAGCAGGCACTGAACGCGTTGTACCAGAAGCACCTGACCGAGAGCCTGCTGAACGAGCAACTCCTCCTGGAACCGCCGAAGAAAGGCGTTATCAAAGGTGACTACCCGTTGGGCACGATTGTGTACGGTGATAAGGAACTGCACCAGTTCGGCCTGCGGGAGAAGGACTGGATGCGCCATGTGTGCATCAGCGGCATGTCAGGATCGGGAAAGACGACGTTCGCGTTCCAAATACTGGGGAATTTCATCTTCAACAAGAAACCTTTCTTGGTGTTTGACTGGAAGAAGTCGTTCCGGCCGCTGATCAAGCTCAACGAGAAGCTGCGCGTGTACACAATCGGCAATGAAAACGTTGCGAACTTCAAGCTCAACATTAACAAGCCGCCGTACGGAGTGGATGCGAAGGAATGGATCAACCTCTTGGCGGACATCATTACCGAGACCTTCTCTGCGTCGTTCGGCGTGCACAAGTTGTTGGTGCAGACCATGGACAAGGCGTTCCATGAGTTCGGCGTGTACGCTGGCTCGGACAACTACCCGACCTGGTACCAGATTCGCGACCGATTAGAGGAGAAGGCGGAGTCGATGACGAGGAAGTCGCGCGAGTCGG
>WJKR01000042.1 GCA_014729015.1 Candidatus Woesearchaeota archaeon
CGAGAACCCGGAACACTCAACGAACACATCCTTGGTCTTCGCAGTTATCCGACCAGTCTTCTCCGAGTTGATGATGGGCGGCATGCTCAGTATCTCGTCCTTGTCATCCACGAAGATAGGAAACAATTCTTTTCCTTCGAGCAAGTGCCCGTACTCCCTGCCCGCTGGGTGCTGCGATAGTATCCGCCGTCCGTCCATCTCTTTTTTCCCTTCTAACGGTCGGAACACGATATCTTCCGGTCTTCGCGCGCAGTAGGTGATGGGTAACGAGATATGTTCCATTGGATAGATGCCGATGGCGCAGCGCTTCCGGTTGCGACCGTACGTCACGTGTAACTTTTCTTGTACCTGGATGATATCCTTTATCGTCGCATCGTCGAAGCGCATGCCTCTGACGATGGCGCACGCCGTGTATGGCCTGACGTCCTTGACCGAGCGGTCGATGATGACCCTGTTCTTCGGGTTCTTCTTCGCCTTGTAACGGAGGAATCCTTGTTCGCCGACGAATGACTTGTATGCCCGGCTGAACCCTTGCTGGCTTAACAGGTCGGGCCTGTTCGGGAACACCTCGACGGTGATGTCGTCCTTGTCGATGCTTTCGAGATCTGTGCCCATGAAGCTGATGCGTTCTTTCAGCTGTTCGGTTGTCGGTTTTCTCGCGAGATCTGCCAGCAAGGCTTTTTTGCTGATGGTGATGCTGGGCATGTTATTTCTTCCTTTTCTTCTTTGCTTTTGGGTTCACTTTGATCTTCCAATTCATGTGCTTCTCGCGGTCGAGCTTCTCCAGATCCATGACGCTCTTCTTGCCCTTGAATTTCTTGATGAGCCGCAGCAGGAGCCCGACCGCTTCCTTGGCGTTATTGGCGCCGTGGATCTTCGTCGTGTGCCTGATGTCGAAGTAGGTGTCCGAGATCTCTTTTGCCATGCCGCCCGAGGGGGTGACGCACACGGTCGGCTTACTTTCCATGTAGGCGTAGGTGACCTCGTTCAGCGTCCCGGCCCCGCCGCCGACCACGATGGCGCCGTCGCAGGAGTTCAGGTTGATGGAGTTGCGCGACCATCCGATGCCGGTCGCGACGACGATGTCTGCGTAGTCGTTGACGTGCTCGTTGTTCTCCCAGGGGACGATGCCGATCGTGAGCCCCCCGTATTTCTTGGCGCCTTTCATGGCGGCTTCCATGACGCCGAGCCCGCCACCGGTGAGGACGACGCAGTCCTGCTTGGCGAGCTCTTCTCCCACTTTTTGTGCGTAGGTGTACGCTTTCTTGGTGCAGATGACCTTGCTGCTTCCTAGTACGGCGACTTGCAGTTTTCTCATGGTATCATCCCTCTCTTCATGTCTTGATGAAGTTCTTCATCCTCTGGAGCTGTTTGAGGTCGTTGTCGTACAGTTCTCTGATGTCGTGGATGTCATAGTAGGGTGAGATGATCCGTTCCAGGCCGAGCCCCCAGGCGAGCACAGGTATCTCTTCGCCGATGAGTGTCTTGGTGACTTCCGGTCTGAAGATGCCTGCGCCGCCCATTTCCACCCATTGTTCCTTGATGGGGTGCCAGACTTCTGGTTCTATGCTGGGTTCGGTGTAGGGGAAGTGTCCTGGTCGCATCCTGACTTTTGGGAATCCTATCTTCTTGTAGAATTCTTCGAGGTAGCCTTTCAGGTGACGGAGATTGGCGTTCGGGTCGATGACGATACCTTCGACCTGGTGGAACTCGAACAGGTGTTTCCAGTCGAGCGCTTCGTTCCGGTAGACTTTGCTGATGGCGAAGAACTTTGCGGGGATGCCTGTCTGCTTGGCCTTGGCGATGGTCTGCGCGCTTAGGACGGTGGTGTGCGTCCTCAGGAGGTTTTTCAGTGCCAGTCCTTTGTCGAACGGTGTGCGCCATCCTTTGCTGCCCGTGTCGCCGCCATCCTCGTGCACCGCTTTGACCCGTTCCCAGGCCTGCTTGTCGGGTACGCGTCCGTTGGCTGGTTGTTTTAAGTAGTAGGTGTCTTGCATTTCCCTTGCAGGATGGTCTTGCGGCACGAACAGGGAGTCGAGGTCCCAGAACGCGGTCTGCACTTGGGTGCCGGTCATCTCTTTGAAGCCCATCTCGAGCCAGATACTCTTTGCGTACTCGATGGCTTCGTTGACGAAGTGCTGCTTGCCGCGGTTGATCCTGGGCACGTTCGTGCTCACGTCATAGGCCCTGAAGCGTTTCTTCTTCCATGTGCCGTCTTTCAGCATGCTTGGTGTCAGCCGGTCGAGGCCTGTTGCTTGGCTGATGCCTTCTTTGAGGAGGGCTGCTCCTGCTTTTGTGAGTGTGGCTTTCACGGCTTTTCGCGTCTCTGTCTTGAGGATGTCTTTCCGTTTCTTGAGGTTGTTGTACGCGAACCGCTCTTCCGGTTTGAGGCTTGCGGCGGGGATGGGGAACCGCTTTTTCAGGAAGCTTTCTTCCAAGGATTCTTTTTTGAGCAGTCGCCTGCCTTGTTCGGTGATGGTTAGGGTGACGTGCTTGTCCTTTTTCTTGATGTTGATGGCGGCTTTCTTCTTGAGCGCGCCGATGACGATGTTGATTTCTTGCAGGCCGATGCCGTGTCGTGTGAGCTCTTGAGTGCTCTGGCTGCCTTTTTCCAAGAGTTTGAGCGCTCGTCGTTCTGGTAAGCCTTCTTCTCTGTACCGCAGCCCGTTTGCATCAAGCGAGATCATATCGGTTTTTTCTTGTTCTGTCTCGACGAGCCCTTTGTTGCTCAGCCATTGCAGCGCGCGCATGACTTCTATTTCTTGGAGCTTGCTCGCCGTCGCTAGTGCCGTCAGTTCTTGGTGTTTGTCGAGGTGCGGTAGGACTTTTCTCTCGAGCGTGTGCAGGTTGGCTGCGGTGTTCTCCATCGTGGTGGGTGTGCTGTGCCGAGTTATTTAAAATTATGCGACAGCACGAATTATTTTCAATAAGGAAACGAATTAGTGTCATCTCCGCAGAGAACACACCTCCCACACACTCAACACCCGACCCGCTGCCTACTGACAACGACATTATCAACATACACGTGCAACGTATCGCTGATACCATCCTGATACCGGCCGCCCTGCCGCACATAATCAATCAGCTCGCCATCAGCAAAAGAAATCCCGGTCTGCTCCAACACCAACGACTCATCCACCCAGACGCGCACATACCCATTGTCCACGCCCAGGTCGTCAGCGAACAACTCCTCCTCCACACAATACCACACGCCGTTCTGGAACACCTGATCCGTCGAGAACTCGATACCATCAATACGCACGAACAACCGACCCTGCGACGCATCGCCCTGCCACCGCCGAGCTGACTGTTCCACCGACCACCCACTCCTCCCGAAACTGCTCATCATCACACCAGCGGTCCCATGCATGAAATCCTCTTCGAAATTCATGTAATACCGATAGAACAACCGCTGCTCCTCCACCAACACCGTCTCCGCGTACTGGTTCGTCTTCAACTCGCCGCCGGAAGAATAGATGAGGTTCAGGCTGAACACCCCGCTCTGCGGCACATCATTGTTCACCCGGGAATTAGGGTTGAGATACTGCCACGTATTCCCCGTGCCTGACTCGAAACCATCATAGAATATCACTTCGGGCGTGCCGCACGGCGTCTCCTGATACTGGTTGTCGCAGCAGAAACCGGTCCACCGACTCTGATCAGCGCACACGCACCCCGTGCTGGGGACCGCTCCCTCGCCGCACTGCCCACACGCCTCATCCGTACCGGAACAGTCCTGGTCGACGCCGTCATCGCAGATCTCGACCGCCACAGGGTTGATGCCCGCAGCGGTATCATCGCAGTCGCTGGAGTTCAAGAAACCGTCCCCGTCCAAATCATCATCAGGTGTGCCCTCGTCGCAATCATCATCAACCCCGTTATAGGCAATCTCCGTTTCACCGGGGTTGACCGTTGCGTCAGCATCATCGCAGTCCGTCTCGTTCATGAAGCACTGGTCCTGGCCCGCCACGCCATAGCCGTCGCCATCAGCGTCCACGCAATCAACGGGCGTCTGGCCCTCCGCTTCCAAGTCGATGCCTTGCAGGTGCCAGTGGCCGCAGTCGTCCGGCGCCTTGCACCCGCACCACCACTCGTCATCCACGCCCTTGCAGACCCACACGCCCAGGAAGAAGTCATCACCCTCCCGCAAGGGGATGTTCGCATACAGATCCTCGATGCCGACCGAGGCCGCGTTCTTGATCCAGTCATTATTGCCGGAAAGCGTGACCTGCTCCCACCCGTCCACCGTGTAGTAATACACGTTCGTGTAGATGTAGCTGTTGTCCATGCCGATGTCCGCCTCGACGTGGAACGTGTCGTTGTCCACTCGTTGGTGCTGCAGGGAGATGATGTTGTCATCGGTGAACGCGTCGTACGGCGGCGCGAACTGGTCGGTGTCGTCGGCTTGCAGCACGGCGAACCCGCCGACGTCGTCCCCCGGCGCCCCTGTGAGCGCCAGGACGACGACCGCGAAGCTAAACAAGATGATCTGCCAGGAGAGTGGTTGCAGCAAGTGCTTCATCACCGTTCACCGCCCAAAGGCCACCGTAAAGATATGGGCCTGCCAAGAAGGCATTACTTGGTCGCCTTCACGGCCTTCATGCTCTTCCATGCCAGTTCGAACAACTGCTCGAGCGCCGCGGCGAAGAATGGCGTGTTGATCCAGATGCCGATGTCGTACGTCGGGTGGACTTCCTTGTCGTCCATGACCATGAACACGAGCTCCTTGCCGTCCACGACGACGAAGCGGGCCATGGTGTCGGTATGGCGTACTTCGGCAACGTCCTTGAGGTCCTTGGCCACCCGCTCGGTCTCCTTGTTCATGGGCGCGGCGAGGCGGATGTTGACCCCGCGCTTCTTGAGCTGCTCAAAGATAGGCTTGAACCCTTCGACCTTGCGGAGGAATCCTTGGCTGGTCGTCATGATTGTCACGGTCTCCTCCGCGTTCCTGACGGTGAGTTCGAGATGGTTGTACAGGTTGTGCCGTCCCCGGAGGCTGCCGGAGAGGTCGCTCGGCTCCACGAGCTCGACTCCTTGTGTGTGTAGGCTGTTCAGCTCGCCGATGACATCCGTCTTTTTCAGGCTCTCGAGCTTTTTGACTTGCTCTTCCGAGTCCTCCTTGACGTGTTTCTTCACGCGTTCAAGCACTTCTTTCGGGTTCACCGCGATGTATTTGATCGGCTTGCCGAGCTTCATGATGACGAATCCTTTCTTCTCCAGGCTCTCGAGGACGTCGTAGGATCGCGATCGTGGCACGTTGGCGATGTCCGACAGCTCGCCTGCCGTGCTGACGCCTCGTGAGAGGAGCGCAGTCCATATCTTGACTTCGTACAGGTTGAGCGAGAAGTACCGCCGCAGCTTGGTCAGGAACTCTTCTTTTACTATCATGCTCACTACCCCCTAAAAGGGAACTATTTTTCACCCCTTTTTAATGTAGACTAATTTCCACTACTATAAATATGTTACGCTTTTTTTTCATTAATGAATGGTACTTTTTTTTTGTCATACGGCGAAAGTGAAAACGTCTGCTAGGACGCTTTCTGCTTTTGTATTCGCTCGTTTGGGTCATTGCTTGACGTCGTAGAATTCTTCGTTGCTGGTGGTGGTGACGTGCCAGCCGAGCCGTTGTTGTCTGAGGAACTCAGTGAACCAGTTGTCTTGGTTGCCGGTGCGGAACGTGCGTCCGCCGATGCTCTTCGTGGCGAACGAGATGATGATGCGCTTGATATTTTTGTTCTGGAGCATTCCTGTGATGAGTGCTTTGGAGCTGTTCCTTTCCTGGGCTTCCAAGGTGTCCACCATTTTGAACAGGAGCACGGTGTCTGCCGGCGAGGTTACGAGCCTTTTCCGCGTTTCCGGTCGCAACAAGTTGCAGGTGGATGCTTTGCCGTCGACGTGCTTCTTGGCGAAGAACGCGTTGATGAGCGCTGTCTCTTCTCTGCTTATGTCGCAGCAGGTGTATGCCGGCCTGTTCGGCAGCCAGTCATAAGCCAGGGGGTTGAGGCCGCAGCCGAGGTCGAGGATGTGTTGCGGCTCCTCGTTCGTGAAGAGCTCTTTGTAGAGGGATGCGTAGTGGTTCCGCCGCTCGTTGGTGGATTGGTGGCTCTGCAATAACTTGTCCAATGCTTTGCGTTTTTCTCCTCGCCCCTTCGCTGCCCAGTATTGCGCTAACAGTTTCTTTCTTTTCCTGTCGGTGGCTTTCTGGAACACGCCGTGGATCTCTCGTAGGCTTGCGCGCATTTCTTTGACCGCTGTCTTGTATTCCTTGGACTTCTCGTTGTACTGGTTATGCTCGAGTCTTTCTGCTCGTTGCTTGTGTTCGACGAGATAGGCCACTGTTTTTTCTTTGACGAATGCGTCTGGCAGCGCTGAGAACTCCTTCTTCTCCTTGATGCTCTTGACCAGTCGTGTTACCATCGTGTCAGTCCTGCCATGCCTCCGAGGCCGTCCAGCTGCTTGCTTGCTTCCTTGCTCGCGACGATCATGATGTCTGCTTTTCCTCGTTCCGCGGCGTGCATGATGCGTTCGGTGTGGTCGTAGTTCCCGTGCTCTCGTTCCTGCATGAGGTGGTCGTCGCTGACTAGCAAGGCTTTGAGGTTGCCCTCGTTCGCTTTCCGCTCGACTTCTTTCACGCCGTACGCCGCTTTGCCTGCCGAGATGGCGTGGAGTAGTTCGGCGATGGCGTGGTTCTCCTGCGCGCTCCTGTCCTGTTGGAGCGCTTGCTTGAGTTCGGGCCGTTTGAGGAGCTCGTTGATTGCTTGCTCGTTCGTGTCGGAGACGGTGGCGTAGATGGTCTTCTTTGCCACGGTTTCGTCCAGTGCCGCCTTGAGGTAGTCCTTCCAGAACGCCGGGCTGGCGGCGATGATGCTTCTCGGCTCGTACCGCTTGTCGTAGTCTCGGAGTTGTTGGTTGATGGCGTGCCAGAAGTCGCTCTGCACAGTGTTCTTCTCGTTTTTCTTGGCGACGTCTCCCTTCGTCTTCGCTAGGACGTCGTGGTCGTGGTTCGTCAGCCGCAGGAAGGTCGCTTCTTCCCGGTCGAAGAGGACGGCGATGATGTTCTCCCGTGCTTGCTTGGTGGCGTCCTCAATCTTCTGTAATTGCCAGTCCATCCATTCCTTCGTAATCTTGAGGTCGTCGCCCTGCTGGATGCTGAGCGAATGATGCTCTCCCCTGGCCACGTCGTCCGGGCCGTCGGTGATGGTGCCGAGGATGCGTAAGGTTTCGTGCTCGTAGCTCGTCTTCTCTGCTTGGAGTGTGAGGGTCATCTTTTTCCTGACGACTTTCTGGTTGCGCGCGTCCTCGCTGCCGATCTTGAGCTTGCGCTCGGTGCTGCCTCTGACCGTGTCTCCTGGTTTGATGAGTCTTGAGAGTAGCCAGAGGTCTTCTGGCGTGTCTGCCTTCACGTGCAGGAATCCTTGTTTCCGGTCTTGTTTGAGGATGTGCATGCGGAGGAAGAACGAACGGTCTTTTATAAGGGTTCGTCTTCCGACATATTTATTAATGAACTCCTTTTCATATGTTATATGAGGACGATCATCATCTACGTCCACCCTGCCAAGAAGGGGCACAACGCCTCTTTCCTGGAGCGAGCAGAACGCTGGTTGCGTGAAAACGACGAGGAATACGAACTTGTTGACTTATACGAGAAGGGCTATGACCCCGTCCTGCAAAAGCAGGAGCACCCCTCGAGCGGCACACCGGCTGTCTCGGAAGAGACCAAGAGGTACCAGGAGAAGATCAAGGGTGCCGACCGGCTCATCCTCATCTACCCGATATGGAACGGCGGCCCGCCCGCCATCCTCAAGGGATTCTTCGACCGCGTTTTCACGGCGCGGTTCGCGTTCCGCTACCAGCGATTGCCGTTCCCGATATTCGGGCTGCGCGCGCGTCCCGTCGGGCTATTGCGCGGCAAGAAGGCGGTGGTGTTCCTGACTTCTGGATCCATGCGATGGACGCAACGGTTGTTCCTCAGGGACTTCTACCGCGTCGCCGCCAAGAAGGCCGTGCTCAGCTTCTGCGGCATCAGGACGAAGGTGTCCTTGCTCGATGGGTGCACCGGCCCGCTCACCCGCCGCCAACGGCAGAAGATTGAGAGGATGGCGGTTCGGGGCCTGCGCTGGCTGTTCTGAACCAGCATCAGGGAAAAACAATTAAATACTATGCGGTCATTTTTCTCTTACATGGCACGAGCCATCCTCAAGGTGTGTCCGGACCGGTACTGGCAGCAGCGACGCAAGGAATGCGGCGCGTACGTCATGAAGGCCATCCTGAACATGTATGGGAAGGACGGGGAAGCGCCTGCCAGGACGTATCTCTCCTTCCTCGGTGATTTGTGCTACGGCTTCACCTGGCCGCGACGCGTCGTCAAGGTGCTGCGACGCCACGGCTTTTTCACTGAGTTCCGGCGGGCCAACAAGCTACGCCATGGCAAGCTCGACGCCCTCAGGATGCACCTCTTGCGCCAGGAACCGGTCATCCTACTCATCGGTAACTCGTTCAACCCGAGACGGCATTACCAGCACTTCAAGCGATGGTACGGATGGCACTGGATGCTGCTGCTGGGATTCGATGATGCGGAGAGGAAGGTGTACTTGTACGACCCGAACGTCCGTCTGGAGAAACATGAGAGGGATATCCCTATCGGCAATGCCTCATTGTCCTATAAGCGATTCATGCAGCAGTGGCGGGGCGTGTTCTTCACCAGTCTCTTTAACTACTCGTACATGCCGGTTATCAAGAGGAGATAGCGCCTTTGAGGTATGCTTGGCGTTTCTGTTCAGGGAATCGTTCGATGGCGTACCGTAAGGTCGTCCGGGGGATGCTTTTGTAATGTTTTTGCAAGAATTGCTCAAGTTCTTGTTCGCTGACGCGCTTGCCCACTTCCCGGAGCGCCCATCCTGTCGCCTTGTGCGACAAGTCGTGCGTTTCACCAAGATACTGTTTGGCGAGTCGCAACGTGTCTCTGCTCTCGCCGTGGTGGATGAACGTGAACGTCGCCAGTATCGCGATCCGTTTCTCCCAGAGGTTTCCTTTCGCTAATTGGTACAGAATTTTTCTTGGTTTATCGAGGAGGTACGCACCGACAATCCTTGGCGCACTCAAATCGATCAAGTCCCAATTATTGATGTATTGGGTGTTGTTGAGATATAATGCATACATCTGTTTTTGCTTTTTCTCATCTGCCTTCTTGAACTGCTCCATCAAGATGATCAATGCCGTGAGCCTGTGCTCGTGGATCTTGCTCTGCAATAACTTTATCGTTTCAGGTAAGGGTAAGTCTTTGAACTGCTTGGCTATATTGCGTTGTTCAGGCACGGCCAAACCGATGAAAACATCGCCTTCGCCGTATTCTCCTTTGCCAGTTTTGAAGAATCGTTGATAAATTGCCGCTTTTTCCTTGCTGGCGCGTGCTTGCAACGCTCGCTTGACGTCTGCGCTCTTCACGTGATGGTCACCATGACTTCCCGTTCGTTCCGGGGGCCATCGAATTCGCACAGGAAGATGTTCTGCCATCGCCCTTTGTTGAGCTTGCCGTTCGTGATGGGGATAGTTGCTGAAGGACCGACCAGTCCCGCTTTCAGGTGCGCGTCCCCGTTCCCGTCCTGCCGATCGTGTTCCCACGCCCCGCGAGGGATGATTTTTCGCAGTAAGGTAATCACGTCTCGCTGCACCGAGTCATCCCAGTTCTCCTGTATCATGATCGCGGCGGTGGCGTGCTTGACATACACATGACAAATGCCCTCTTTGACCTTGCTCTCGCTGACGATTTTCTCGACGTGATCCGTGATGTCATACAATGCTTCTCTTTTTTGCGTCTTGATGCTGAACGTGCGTTGCATGGGAAAGAGTAATGGAAAACTGTTTATATGATTGTTGTTTCTCTGCAATCCTGCCTGCAACAAAGATTTCTCTGGATAATGCGAAGCGAGATAAATTGTTCTGTTTCGTCGCGAACGTCATCATTTTACGTGAGTCAGACAAACGTTGCTTATAGTGGTGCGTGCCCGGCGTCAAGTTGGGGTGGCGGGACCTCGACATCACCATGCAGACGAGGATGAACGGTGAGGTGTTCGATTTCGAAGATGCCTTGGAAGGCTTGTTGGCGCGGGAAGCGGAGGAGGGATCAGGAGCTGTTATTGACAGGCATAATTTGCACTACATCAATAGCGTCGCCTTTGTCAGGCCTGATGGTATACCGGTCGTGCTGCTGAAGTTCGCGGCAAAGTATGTGTCCGGTGACAGTTCGTTGGAAGATGGGGTCTTCGTGGGTGCACGAGGAAGAAATACAGCGGTATGATCGCTTCAAAGGCGTTCCTGGAGGTGTGCGGCGAGCGATTGGGCTGTCTTCTTGATAGGTAAACCTATCATCTGAACGCGTCGATGATGGCTGCGCCGAGCTGCCGCTCTTCCGGCGTGGTGTCATGGTGCATGATCTTCTTGACGCGCTTCCTGATCTTCTTGTGGTGGTGTTGGTGTTCTGTCCGGTCGAGCAGTTGGATGACGGGCACGAGGTGTTTCCTCAGGGTTTCTGCGTCGTCCGTCCACTGGTTCCTGAAGCAGGCGTATTCGATGACTGCCATGAGCTCGCCGAGCCCTCTGCCGAGCTCTTCGACGTAGTGGGGGAAGTGCGTCTTGACGTCCCTGAGGCGCGCGTTGTGGACCTGTATTTTCGCTTCGTGGATGAATCTGAGCACTGCCTGCTTCTGGTTGAGGGCGTGGCGGTGCTGCTGGACGCGCCCGAACCCTTCTTCGAAGTGTTGGGCGAATGTCTCCACGGCCTTTTCTTGCTCTTCCTTGCCGAGCTCCTGGAGCTCGTGCTTGAATGCTTCTTTGAAGTCTTTCAGAACGGTCTTTTCGTCGAGGTTCTCTCGTGTCATGGTGTTTCTTCCTCTATTTGCCGCCGTATATAAGCTTTGCTCTCTGCTTTGCTGATGCCTTCCTTGTCGAGCTCGCTGAGGTCTTTCAGGAACAGGTCGGGTGCCGCTTCGCTCTTGAACAACGCCTTCTTCGTGGTGGTGAGCAGGGCGATGGCGGCCATGCCTGCTCGTTTCGCTGCGATGATGCCGTTCAGTGAGTCTTCGATGACCACGCATTGTTCTGGTGATTTGCTCATCCGTTTCGCTGCCTTGAGGAAGATGTCCGGCGCCGGCTTGCTCCTGTTCACGTCGTCCTTGGCCATGCAGGCGGAGAAGTAGTCTTGGAGGCTGTACCGCTTCATGATCTTCTTCAGGTAGTGTCGGCTGCTGCTCGTCGCGACGGCCATGGCGTAGTGCTTCTGCAGGGTTTGCAGCCTGTTTGTTGTGGCGGGGTAGAGGGTGATGTTGTCCATGATGTCCTTCCGTGCGCGTGTCCGTTCCCACAGGATGCGGCAGAGCCCGAATTGCAGGTGGTGCTTGTGCAGGACTTGCTTGAACCCTTGATACGCGCTCATCCCGTTGAACCGGGCGAAGTCGTCCTCGGTGATCTTGATGCCGTGCTTTGCTGCAATGCCCCTGATGACGTTCTTGTGTGCTGGGACGCTGTCGATGAGGGTGCCGTCCAGGTCGAAGATGATCGTCGTGATGGTCATGGTCTGCTCTCATAGGTTTTCGTTTATATACGTGTTGCTTTGGGATAGAAGGTTTGTTATGTGTTGATGATGTTGATGGTTTCTTGCTGCATCCTTTTGGCGAGTTCTTTTGTTTGATGTAGTTCATCATCGCCGACCTCTGTTTTTATGCTGTAGGTTGACTGCTCTCTGTTTTTTCTGATAGTAGGGGTTGCCGCTTCTTTTTCTGCGTCGAATGTGTCTATTTGTTTGACGAGGTCTTTGTCGAGATTGATACTTTTATCTTCGATGAGTTTGAGGATGACGGTGATGGTGCAGCTTTGGTTCCTGGATTCGTAGCCGTGCTTTGTGATGATGGCGAGTAGGCAGTGATAGATGGCGTAGAAGCCTACGTTGAGTGCCCAGTCGTGCTTGCCTAGTTCTTCGAGTAGTCTCATGACTTCTGTGTTGTATTGTGATTTCTTCAGGTGCTGTCTCGCGAGTTCCTTGTCTGGTTTTATTCTTTTGAGTCTTTTCTCGTCGTTTAGGCACCATTTCAGGTGTTTTGCTGTCTGAGCCATGTGATGGCCTCTATGTAGGCTGTTGGGTTGTGGAAGATGATGTTCTGCGACATGATGTTGTAGAAGGTATGATCGTCTTTGTTCTTTTGGATGTCTTTTGGTGTCATCTCGACGTAGCGTATGGGTTTGTCGATGAGGTCTGCTTGTCTTATCTGATTCTTGATGGTATTGACGGCGGCTTTTTTGCTTTTTTCGTAGATGAGGAGTACGTCGACGTCATTGTAGGCGGTGCTGGTCGTTGCTGATCCGAAGAGTAGTCCGAGGTGGATGATTTCCTTGAATCGTTCGAGTTCGTGGAGTATGATACGTAATTTTGTCGATGTTGTTTGTTGTTCGAGCGTGAGCAGGTATTCTATGAACTGCTTTGCGGGTTTTTGGTCGTAGTTGAAGTGGTAGTAGTGCGCGTTGCCGATTTCTTCTTTTTTGATGAGTCCTTTTTTTTCTAGGTCGTTGCAGCTCTTGTTTATCGCTGCGTGGTTGCGTCTGAGTTGTTTGGCGAGCTGTCGTGGGTTGGTTTTTTCTTTGTAGTGTTTGAAGAGGTGTCTGGTGATGGCTATTTCTGTTTTGGTGAAACGCACTTCTTGTATGTTTTCAGCAGACATATGTATGTTTAAAACATACGGTTTATTTAAGTCTTTTGGTCAAAATCCCGGACCAACTCCGAGAATAACGATGCGAGGCTGCGAAGTGAATGAGGTCTCTTACTAACATCTTTCTCTTTTTACCTGTTTCAGTCGCCAAATCTCTAGGGACAATTTGTCCCCCGATCGCCAGTGAACAAAGATGGTGTCGTCGAAAAGTTTAAATACGCTGAGTGTCCTGAATCACATCGATTTGGGGTAATTGGGTACTTTACAAGCCGTAAGGGCTTCTAGTTAGCGGGAGCGCTTTAGTGTGTGTGGCATGGTGGGACCTGACCCCTCAGCGAAAAGTGTTTGAGGCAGTCACCATATGAGGAGTAGCGTCTCGCGACGGGCGATCATCGGCTTCACCGCCGTAGTCCTGGTCCTGTTCTCCACATTATTGCTGTTCTCACCGTCAGAATCGCCGTTGACCGCTTTTTCTGCGTATGAACAAACTGTGTACGAAGAGTATTTCATTAATCAGACATATTATGCGCAAGACCAACCCTTTACCCTACAAGTACCTACAGATTTCCCCTTGACCAAGCTGACCGTGACCGGCACCGCCCAAGGCGCTGGTACGCTGACGCTCATACTTACTAATGGGACGAACAACTGGACTGTCTACCAAGGAGTTCTCAAACACCCAACCCGAATCACCGGGCTCGTCGTCGATGAAGCATCGCAGAACGCGAGCGCTGAGATGAACGTTTCCGGAAACAATTCTGAGGGCAGCCCAGTCAACGTCACCATTGAAGAAATTGTAGAAGAGAATGAGAGTGAAGAAAATCTTTCTGTAGAATCTGTTGTAGAGGTCGTGAATGTCTCTGTGAATGAGTCCATCAACACCTCCGTGAATGAGACTGAGGACAACCTTTCTCTCGACGAGAATGTGAATGAAGAACTCAATGTTTCTGTGAACATCACCGAGAACGTCACGATCAATGAATCACTGAATGTCTCGGTGAATGTTTCCCTGAATGAGACCGTCAACGTCTCCTTGAACATGAGTGAGAATGTTTCCGTGAACGAAACGCTGAACATCTCGGTGAACATGACTGAGAACGTCTCGCTCAACCTTTCCTTGAATGCAACCACGAACGTCTCCGTGAATATCACCGTCAATGAGACCAATGAAACCATTATCCCACCAATAAATGAGTCCATCAACGTCTCAGTTAACGAAACCGTGAACCTTTCCGTCAATGAGACTGTGAATATTACGGTGAATGAGACGATAAACCAAACAGTTAATATCACGTTACCGCCCTTAATCAAACAAATCAGCAACTTCTGCGACGAGTCTTGCAAATTGCCGGATATCAAGGACGCGACCTTGCTGATCGTACTCGACGGCAACCTCTCCTTCACGCTCGAACAGATAGATTATGTCATCAACCAGCCATTCGCGCAATTGCAACCCATCCCGAACATGACCATGACGGTGAATGAGACCGTTGTTGTTGAGGCATCCGCATATTTCCCTGAAGTGGACGGGTTGTTCTTCGACGTGCCATCAGTGGATGGTTTGGTGGCTAGAGCTGTAGATGGCAACGTCACGATAACTGCCCAGCAAGAAGGTATTTTTGACTTTTTCTTGTATGTGACTGACGGTGATTCCTTGTTGCAGTCGAACGAGTTCGTCATTACCGTGCTGCCGACGAACGCTTCCTTGAACGAGACGGTCAACATGACGATGAACCTGACGAACGTCACTCTAGTCGTTCCTGAAAACATGACCACACCAATGGTTCTAGGACCGGTCGTTGTCGGCCAACCAGTACGATTGCAACGATGGTTTACTCCTCACACACTCAATAACCGAACAGTACTAGGCGTAGACTTACCTGAAGAAGCGGAGAATATCACTTTTGAGGAATGGCGAGAGCAAGCACGTCTTGAGCTTGAGGAGCGGCGGCTCAGCGTGTACCGAGAGCAACGATTATCCTCACTACCATCATGGCGACAGGAACGACGGGAATTACTCAGAGAAAGACTGCGAGAACGCATCGAAGAACGAATACTGCAAAGGAACATCACCTTTGTTTTGAATGAGTCAGACACGAACGCCTCATACGTGGCATTGTACGAACTGCCAGGGCCGACACAAGAAGAAAAGGTCGTTGATGAAGCAAAAAAGCTCGTGACGGTTTCTTCAGACTACCATTTCGAGAACGTGGTGGCGTTTACGAACCTATCGCAAGAGGTGCCACGTGAAGGGATTACGGTCACGTGGGTGGAGCAAGGGAGCGTGATAGAGAATGTGACGTACATTGATGCGAACGGGAACGGATTGATCGAGCGTATCTCCTGGGTGATACCGCACCTTTCCAACCAAACATTCACCATTGATATCACTGTTTTGAATCCTGTCGAGTACTTGAAAGATGGTGATATCTGGACTGTTTACTTTGATACTATTGGCACAGCCAATCTGACGGTGACGAGTACGAACGCGTATTTTGAAGAAATGCCAGATGATATTGTTGCTACTGTTGATGAAATGGAGTTCTTAGATATTACTTGTGATGGTGAGTCATTGATTAATGAATTATTGGTGAATAATGAGTCTTATGATAACTTCTCTGGGAAGCCAGTATCGTTCTTAATACCAGATTATTCCTGTAATGGAACAGGAACGTTTGAAACACTAGTAAACATTGCTGGGTATGCCACGCTCAAATTTGAGTTCGCGAATTTTAATCAAACAATTACTGACTATGCATATGATCCTCTTGGTAAAGTCACGGCAGTACTCAATTCTTCGAATGGAACGAATCTTTCATCTGAGAACTTGACGGTTTGGATTTCGCCTGATACGAGTTTCTCCAAAGGCGATGGTAGCGATGGCGCGTTGACGACGAGTGTCATGAACACGCAAATCAACAACTATACTTATC
>WJKR01000043.1 GCA_014729015.1 Candidatus Woesearchaeota archaeon
ATCGAACGAGAAGACTATGCAAAACTGCAAACATACCTACCCGAAGAGACGGAAAAAAGGATCCAGAAGCACTACACGCAACAAGCGCGATGGGAAATCAAGCGATACCGGAAGATCACCCTGGACGACACCCTCCAAGACCTCATAGAAGCGCAGCAAACGCTCAACAAAGAAGTGCAACAACACTACCAGACAACACTACAACAGGGGACCAGCACGGAAACAAGCACGAAACGACACAAAAAGGTCGAGCAATGGTGCGACGAAAAAGACTGGGACGCGCTGCGCAACCACTACAAGGAGACCTTCGAAGGAGCAGGAAGACCGCCACTCCCGAAACCGCAACGAGCACTCATCGAAGAACGGCTGGAAACGCTCTACGCATTCATACCCTCAAAGCGCAAGACCGCGCAACAACTGGAACAGAAGAATCAGATCAAAGGACTGTTCGCCAGAGCGCACCTGGAAGCCCACCAGCACCAAGCGCGCATCGAAGCAAGGAAGACGCTCGAAAAAAACAAGGCAGTCACTGGACAAAGGAAACAACTGGAACAGAAGCTCAAGGAGAACAACGGAACGCTCGAATTCGACAAGGAAAGGCTCCGCTACACGACGCACCTCGACAACATGAGCCGCACGAAGACAGGGGCCGCACGGTTCGAGCACATCACCCTGAAAGAAACGCTCTTCGGCAAACCATTGCTCACCGACCACAACGACTTCCTACGCATGCACAAAGCGTTCTACGACATCGAGAAGCCATGGTTCGACACACCGCTGGAAGCCATCAGCTGGTGCGGCACGCTACTCGAGAAGAACAAGGAGCTGCAACGATACCTCGACACCGACAAGGACATCCCAGAACGAGAGGTCAACAACTACCAAGCCGTCAAACAACAGTATGAGCACGAGATCGTCGAAACGATAGCCTCCCGACTCGCCAACCACTACCTCCACTTCATCTACAACGCTGGCTACGAAGGGCGGCAGTTCAGGGAGCACGGCGGGTTCAAGGTGGCCGGGAAACAACCACGGAAGAAAGCGACTGCACCCACCAAGAAACGAGGGACGGAAGAAGAACAGGCACGGCGGAAAAGGAACGCCGACAGCTTCATGACCCGCTGGCAAATCAGCGAATGGGAAGAGATCATCGACTGGATGAGACACGCAAAGATTGCGAAGCCGCACCTCCCCAACCACCGACTGGAGACCAACGCCAACGACCAAGCCGCACGAGCAGGCACCCCCCCATTCTTCAAAAAAATAACCTCGTATGACAAGATGCCGAAGCAAGACGGCGCGGGAAGGCTGCTCGACATCTTCCACCAACTGGACAAACCATTGCAGGCAAGGGTCCTCAAGGAAGTAGGCGTCTTGGCGCGGTACACCACCGAGGACGTCGAAGGCATGTACGACTACTTCTATCTGCCGCCGACCATCGAGGACTTCATGGACCTCGTCGACGTCGCTAACACGTTCGGGGTCAGCCTCTCGCAAGCGAGCAACAACGCGAACACCGTACGGCAATTCCACGAGGAGACCTTCTTCGAGAAGCACGGCCGCTTCCTCGACAACAGCTACTTCCGGGAAGAGCACCGGTCGCAGATACAACGGTTCAAAAACAACTACACCCGGCTCAAGAAACGAACGTTCAAGGAGACAGGGCTTGAAGCACAGCCACGGCGAGGAAGAATCACCGGGGTCGACCAGTATTACTTCTCCCCGGAACTCATCCTCAGCAAGCTACTCACCCATCACTACAACGGCCTTGACGGCTTCGTCGAACGAACACTGGAGACAAAAGACAGCCGGAGACGGATGGCCAGGATGCAATACCTGCGATCATTCATGATCCCCGTCCTGGCCGACTACACCGAGCTCAGGAAAGCGAAGAAGGATCTAGAGGGGGAAGCGAGGGACAAGGCGACATACACCAGGGGCAACCCTGACCAGGCAGCAATGAAGGACCTCGTGACGCCACTGCTCCAACACGAACGAGCGAACAAAGACCCCGGCAAGACCTACATGCGCCTCGTGGATTACGACTTTCAGAACATCATCGAACAAGCAAGAAGGATCGATACGACGGGAGCGAAGACCTTCATCAAGAAATGCAACGCGTGGAGGAGGAAGAAACGGTTCTTCGAAAGGCTGTACAGGACAAGGCCAGAATACCTGGAGGACCTCCTCATCAAGACGTTCACAGAAGCCAGCACGCTCATCAATAAATCAGCAGCCACCCCTATCCATGTCGAAGGGAAATTCCTCTACCTCAAGGGAGCGATCGATGAACAAGCGGCTGCCGAACGCGGATTGTTCAAGATACAAGAAGACATGGACATCCTCGCCATGGGAGAAAAAGGTATCACGTACGAAAAGCACGGCCAGCACAAAGGGTACAAAGCGGATAGGGGGGTCGGCACGTATCACCACTCGCACTACCAGATAGCGACGGAGAACGCACTGCTCAAACACGCGCACAAAGAAGAGCCAAGGAAAGCATTGGAAACGCTCGCCTACAGCGCGAGGAGGCTCAACAACCTCTACAACATAGACTTCGACAACAAGAAGGACCGGGAATTCGCGAGGAGCTTCCTCCAGCACAACAGGAGCGGGCAGTACTACGTCGGCGTTCAAGGCAGGGAAGAAAAGAAGTTCTCAGAGCACGGCAAGAAACGCTTCAGACCTGACCCTGGATACTACCAGGAAACCTATCACCAGAAACTCTTCGGCATCACCACGAGACGAGGCAAAAAAGCGGTCGACCTCAACGCCAGCTTCCCAAAAATCGTGCACAGCATCGTACCCCTCGACCACCCAGAAGCAGCAGACGCCTATCACAAGCTCGTCACGAGTACCAGCAAAAAAGAGCAAGAGCGACACATCGACAGCATACTCAACCCCTCACAACAACGCCTCTTCCCCATTTGACAACATGAGGATGCGGTTCTCAGGGATGCCCGAGCGCAACGCGCGTTCCTTGAACGCCCGTCGCTGCGGCTCCTCGCTGTGGACCGGCACGACAAAGGTTGGTCCCAGTTCGTCCAGCATCAACTGCATATCAGCTCCTGCGCCATGGCCGGAGACGTGCAAATCCTTCAACAACACGAGACCCTTGCCCTCAAGCCGCTTCTCCAACCGCTCTCTCGCCCTGATAATGGAAGGGACAGGAATCACCCTGTTCGAGAAGGCGACGATGTCACCTCGCCGCAAAGGAATATACGACTCGTCAACAATCCTCGACAGCACGGCGTTCGGCTCGCCCATGCCGCCAGTGACCACGAACAGGTACTGATCAGGGTCAGCGACTCTCGACAACGCCTTCCTGGCCTTAGAACTATAACGGACGACGTCACAGTCATCGATGACATCGGAAAGCCCGACTTCATGCGCGGCCTCTAAGTACTTCGCCATGGACCGGCCGACGAACATCACCTTGCGACGCATCTTCTGCGCGATCCGCACCAATGCGTGCAGCCGCGCAATATGGCTGGCGAAGGAAGAGACCAAGACGCGCTTGCCCTTCACATGAGGGGACAGCAATGCCCGTTCCAGCAATGCCTTCGCGGCTCGTTCTGAACCCGTATGAGCGGCAACGTTACCGTACAGGGTGTCAATAATCAGTGCTCTCGGCTTGAGCTGCCTGAGCCGGTCGAGGTCGGTCACGCCACCCATAGTCGGCGTGTCATCAAGCTTGAAATCATTAAGGTAGAGCACGACGCCGTACGGCGTGTGCAATGCCACCGCAGCTGTCTGCGGCGTGGAGTGCGTGACCTCGATGAACTCCGCCCGGACCTTATCGGACAATGGGAAGACCTCCCGGAACCTGTGCGCCACCAACGAGTTCCTCATCTCCTTGTGCCCCTCGGCGACCAGTCGCTTGGCCACGGCTATCGTAAAAGGCGTGCCGTGCACGTCACAAGGAAAGCTGTTTGCCATGAACGGCACCGCCCCGACGTGGTCGAGGTGGGCGTGGCTGATGATAATGCCTTTCACCCGGTCCTTGACAGGATCAAGCATGGTGATGTCAGGAGCAGCCCCTTCCTTGATGAGCAACTTCTTCGTGAGCAACGGCTGGAAGCCGTCCTCATCATCCTGCAATCGCGTGTAGTTCTCCATGTGCAAGCCGAGATCCAACAAGAACACCTCGTCATCCACCTTGACAGCAGTACAGTTCCGTCCGACCTCGCCATAGCCGCCAATTGCTTGAATAGATAAACCCATGAGATTATAGAGGAAGCATAGTGTTTAAAAAGCTTCGTGAGCAGCAGAAACTATTAAAAGGGACCTTGTTGATAATGGCGATGCATGGGCTATACCGTCATATTATTGGAAATCATGGTCCTGTTCGTGTTGCCAGCCATTTTGCTGTATCTGGACATCATCCCCTTCAAGTACAGGGTGCAGACGTTCATAGTCATCATCCTCGGTGTCTTTAGCTTAATCGTCGGCAGAGGCATGACCCCCACGGAATTAGGCATCCGCACCGATAACCTCCTCTCATCACTGCACATCTACGCAGCGCTCACCTTGATCGGCGTCATACTCATCATCGCCTTCGCCAAGACGACCAAGCAACCGCCTATGAGTGGCTGGAAACGGAACAAGCACTTCCTCATCTGGTTCGCGCCGCTCAGCATCCTGCAAGAACTCGCGTTCAGAGGATACTTGATACCACGACTGCAAGAGGTCAGCAACTCAGGCATCATTATTATTCTTCTGAATGCTGCGTTATTCACCCTCATCCATTTCATCTACGCCAATGATTGGAACACATTGATGATCTTGTTCGCGGGCGGCATCCTGTTCGCGACCGTGTACGTGCAATATCCAAACCTGATCCTGATTGCGATCGCCCACATCATCCTGAACTTCGCGGCGCAACGGTTCAATTTGTATAGATTAGAGAAGCACAAGCACTTTCATTTCTTGCATCATTGAGTGAGCTTTTGAAACAGCGTTCTTAGTTCATTGACTTTCTTCTCGTCCAATTTGCTAAGAGCATCCTTACACTTCACAAAAAAACACCAGGGGTTTCTGCATCATCTTGTTGTACCGCTCATCAGGGATAGTCCTATCAGTGTAATATTGCGCATCTATTCTCGCTTTCAAGGCATCTTCAAGAAAATGCAATTCATCTTCTTCAAAGAATGCTTGTAAACGTGATTGCGCAAAGGCGATGGTACAGGAGTGGATTTCGCATTTTATACCTATTTTCATCAACAAAGCATATAATGAGAAATAAAAGGTATAATATGCTGTAGATATTTTCCAATCCTTGATAACATTCACACGTATTGATTCAAGTGCTTCCTCTGCCTTCTTGAGATAAGCACGTGCAAGATTAGTATTTGGTTCAATGAGATGCAATCCTTCTTTCTGGCACACCATCTTGGAGCTTATCCAGCTTTATAAACCACCTGTATAAATCGCTCTGCGTTCAGGAAGACGACATGATGCTTCAAAACTTCGTTGAGAAACACGTCTTTTGCTACATTTTTCTCAAAGGTTTTTTTAGGATAACAGGTGACATTGATATCTATTCCATATTTTTTTGAGACCTTTTTTATGTTGTCATCATCATAGCTTCCAGCAACAAAAATATCCACATCAGAATCTTCTTTTTCTAGCCCTCTAGCATAACTCCCAAAGAGTACACCTATACCTTTTATGTGAGGGGTTATTTTTTCTATTATCTCTTTGAGCGATAGCTTTTTCTCAAGGAACGCCAATGATTTATAGTGTTCGGCAAACACAAGATATTTTTTTGTTGATTCGTTTCGCTGTAATTTGTAGATTTTAATTTTTCCTTTAGTTTTCGATGCTACAACCCCTTTTTGCTCCAGGTCTTCAAGAATAAGTTGTGCGGTTCTTGGGCTGAGGTTCAAAAGTTTTCCAACTTCCCGAACATAATAGTCTTTGTCAAAACCGTTTGTGAAGAGCGTCATTACTCGTAAGGTGTTTTCTGTTATGTGTATTTTTTCATACATATGTATAATAAAAAATACAATAGATATATAAAACTTTTGGTCGTCAACAAACAAAGAGTCATTGAGCAAGTCTTCAGACATATTTTCAGTGAACAAAGAGGCATTATAAGCGCTACGCACACACGTGACCAGTAGAAAAAGCTTTATAAGAAGACAATTAATTCCCTTATCTAAACGTGCGGGGGTAGCGAAGCCTGGTCAACCGCGTAGGACTCAAGATTCGTTGAGTACAGAGCCTGAAAAGGCAATGAAGAACACCGAATGCGGTATCCTATCCCTTAGTGGGTTCAAGGGTTCGAATAGTCGACTCGGAAGGCGACGACCGAGCGGCAACGAAAGTCCCTTCCCCCGCACTTTTTTCTCATAATTGATCAAGAGGATTATTAATACCTGATAGTGATTGCTTCGACACGTACGTGTACACCTCCGTCGTCTCCACATCCGAGTGACCCAACAATTTCTGGATGTAACGAATATCCACCCCTGATTCCAGGAGATGTGTAGCGAAAGAATGACGGAGCATATGAGGAGTTAACTTAGCTTTAATTGTTTTCCCAGCTTTTTCCAAAACTTTCTGCACCGACTTCTTAGAATACTTCCCTTTACGTCCCTCAAAGACGTACGGAGTAGAGAAATCTGTAGAGCCATAATACTTAAGGAGATCTAACTGCAACCCCTTTGAAAGAAGGGTGACACGGTCTTTCTTCCCTTTCCCTTGGATGACATTGATGAGATTCCGATCAAGATCAATATGCTGACGTTTGAGATTGATGAGCTCTTGGAGACGCAAACCAGATGAGTAAAGGAGTTTTATTATCAAACGATGCTTGAGATTATTGGTGGACTCAATTATCTTCTTGATCTGCTCTTGAGAAAGCACTTTCGGAAGTATTTTTGGTTTTCGTTTTTTGGGGATTTCCACATCAGAGAACGGGTCATTGAGAACAGCAGCAAAGAAGAATTTCAAGGCGGCGTGATAGAGGCGAGCGGCATTAGCAGACACTTTAAGGCTGAGTAAATACGACTTAACACCCCACTTGTCAAGAGTTAAGCCTCGTTTCTGGATGAAATGGAAGAAAGAAGCGACGACGTAGGCATAGGTCTTCTTCGTCTGACGGCTGAAACCACGTAATTCGCACTCTTCATCCAAGCGAAGCATATAATCCATACGAGAACAAAAACAAAAGAAATTCAAAAGAGAATCGGCCGAAAAGCCGGAAAACAACCGCAAAGCTTGGAAATATAACACAATTTAATCTCACTTTGTTCGTTAAATATGTGTTAATTGCAATTTTTTACTTACTTAACAAAAGAAAAAGAGGGGCTTTATTTATGAATTGGATTTGTAGTTTGCCTATATCCCACTAAACTATTATATTCTTGTAATATTTTCTCCAAGTCAATCCGTTCTAATTCAGGATTTAATTTTTCCAAAAGTAACATTTGTGATTGAGCCATTGCATAAACTGGACCTTTCGAAGGTCTCATCTCAGTAGTTCTTAGCACTAAATCTATATTTGGAATTAATCTATTTGCTTTGAATTGATTATAATTTTCTGCTTGGTTAAAAGCATTTTTTTCATCAGTTTCTAAATCGTATCCTAACAAGTTCAAAGATGTTTTAATCCCTTGCTTTGTTTTTTCTTCTAATGATTGACAAATATCAACTATTTCGGTGGGCAATTTAGATGAGTGATCAATCCATTGAAATCTAATCTCATTATCCTCAAAATAATGTTTATCATATAAATG
>WJKR01000044.1 GCA_014729015.1 Candidatus Woesearchaeota archaeon
CACCTTCACCTTCTTCCTCAACGCATCCCATTCCTCGTACCACTTGCTCATTTGCCTGACGAAACCAGTCTCCTTCTGCTTGGACTTCTCCCACCGATACGCAAACCCGAGCGAGCTGACGATGAGCGTGATGAGCAGCAATGGGATGACGAAGAAGTACAGCAAGAAGGAGAAGAAGCTCCACCTGCTCGTCGGCTCCTCCACGGCGACCGGTTCCTCGACGGTCGGCGGCGACGTCGGCCCGGACGGACGCGCAGGAGGCGGTGTCGTTGCTATCGCTGGTTCCTCCTCACCACCCAAGCATTGCTTGACCTCGAACAACGTGTACGTGGCGTCATCATTGCTGAACATGACCTTGTACTCGCCCGCTTCTGACGGCGTGAAGCTGGCATAGCCGTCATCATCAGTCACGAGCTCCGCGGCCTCCTCCCACGCGTTGCCAGTAATTTGCAAGAGCACTTCCAGGTTCGTGTTACTCTCATTGCCGCACACCTCCATGCCGTCGACGATTAGGCCCTCCTCCTCGCACGTCGCCCGCGGCACCAGAGTGACGGCGCGCACGGTCATCAGCTCATCCAGACAATTCCTTGGTCCCACGATGATGTGCTGCTTCTCCTCTTCGCCGCATATCCCGCAATCCACCTCGCACGTCGAGCACGACTCAAAGTTGTCCTCGCACGTGCCGTCGCCGCAATAGCCGACCGTGAACGTGATGACCTCGTAGTCCACGCCGCCCTTGGCGTCGCTGACCGAGAAGTTGATGTCATATGTCCCTCTTTGCGAGGCGAACGGCGTGAACGCGAACTTCCCAGTGATGCCGTTCACTGAGAAGATGGTCGAGTTGGAGCTGTAGATGACGAGGTCGCCGTCTGGGTCGCTCGCGTTCAGCGTGTAGTTGAAGAATTCGTACTCCTGGGCGTAGAGGTCGCCTATCGCTTGGAGGATAGGCGCGTCGTTGACGTTCGTGACAGTGATGGTGAACGTCTGGCTGACCGTGAACGTGCCATCCGTGACGTTGCATTGATAGGTGTCCGAGCCGACGTCGTCGTTCGTCGGCGTCCAGCTCAATTGTGAGATGAAGTCGGTGAGCTGCATGATGGTCGCTCCTGAGATGTTGCACGTGTACGTCAGCACGTTGTAGTCGACGTCGCTGCCAGTCAGGTTGAGGGTGAGCGTCTCGTCCTCGTCCACGACTTGGTCTGCTATGGGATCGAAGACGGGCGCCGTCGATTCCTCATTGATGTATTCCCGCCTCGTCACGTTGTTCCAGAACCCGTGCTGGTCCCGGACGCTGACCTGGTAGCTCAGGTTCTCGCCGTTGCGCTCGAACCACGTGTTCGGACTTGCCTGTTCGGGTATGGTGTAGTCATAGTTCCAGATGCCGCCCCCTCCGTTGATGTAGTCCATATCCTCCCATGAAGTCCAGTTGTCCGATCCTATCCTGTACCTGACGGATGGGTCGCCATTCAGGTTCGAGGTGTCGGTGATGGTGACGGTCACGTAGAAGTTTCCTGTCGAGTACTTGGTCAGATCGGTCTGCGTCCAGGACTGATAGTTCGGCGGCAGGCTGTCCACGGTGATGCTATCGCTGGCAGCGTTGCCGATGTTGCCGACATCGTCTTCTGCCCAGACGTAGACCGTGGTGCCTCCTTGGCTCGCGCCGGTGAGCTGTCCTGGTGAGGAGGGGTCGGCGTCGCCGTCCGTCGTGCCGCCGTTGTCCGTGAAGTTGTAGTAGTACGTGGTGATGTCCGAGCCGTTGCCGTCGAATCCTGACCAGGTGAAGTCGATGATGGTGTCCGTCGAGTGTGTTGCGCCGCCTTCGATGACGACGGTGCCGGGCGTCGGTGGGGTGGTGTCGAGGTTCATGCTGTAGAGGTAGTCATTACTGAGCACGCCGGTCATGGAGTTGTTGCACTGGAAGTAGAAATCGTTCTGGTTTTCTGCGGCCAAAGGCAGGCTCACTTGGTGGGTGGTGCCGCCGGTCGTGTCAAAGGCTGTTTTTGTGTTGAAGTTGACGCCTGGCGTGTCTGCCCAGCGGCAGTTCGCATTAAGATCAGTATCTATGGAGGCGGTTTGCGGTGAGCTGCCGAACCACGTACCGTTCGCAGGATTCGGGTTGTTGATGACTGGTGCGCCTGCGGTGATGGTGTATTCGAACACGTCGGTGGTGTCGATGATGTCTGCGGTGCTGTTGACGGCGTGGACGCGCCAGTAGTACAACCCGTTAGGGAGCTCTTCTCCTGCCTGGAGTTGGTACATGAAGGTGGTGTTGTCGACGTTCGTGGTGAATTCTAGACTGCCGAAGCCTGGGTTGTTGTCCACTTCTAACGTGTAGTTGACCACGGTGGTGTAGCCGCTATCTGTCCAGGAGTATTGGGTGTTGTTGTTGCCTTGCTTGGTGTCGTTGCCTGGTGCTGTGTTATAGAATGGTACGATTATGGTAACATTTTCTTCGACGGAGACAGGGAACAAGGGTCCTGAATTAATACTGTACACTCCTACTGATCCGCTAGCAGTTGTACTGCAATTAGGGTTTGTTGCTGATATGTTAATATCGAAGTTAGTGTTTTGTACTGTGGTTAATGATCCACCGTATGATCCGTCTGCGCCTGCTATAATGAGTGTACTGTTGATGATGTATGCTGGATTGTTCATGTATGATTCATTGTAGATGGTGATATTGACGTACGCGTTTGCGTAACAATCCCCTTGTGCGAAGCCAGAGAAGACAAATGGAACTGCTGTCACGAACGCAGTCATAAAAGTGAAGAGCACTAGAACAGTAACTATTTTGATGAATTGCATTGTTCTTTTTCTTGTCTCTTGTTTCATTGTCTTGTTCCCCATGTTTGTAGGGCGATGTCTTCTGCTTTGAATCCTTCTCCAATGGTTTTGAGGTCGATGATCGTTCTGACGGCATTAGTTCCTGTTGTCGGCCGTGTTTCTTTTTCGTATTGATAGAGTGTGATGTAGGTCTCTCCTCTTGGTAGGTTGTTAAGGTAGTTTTGTGCTTCTGGTGTGTCTATGATGGCGTATTCTTTTTGTTCTTGTTGTAGTGCGCTTTTGAGACAGAAGATGACATTTTGTTTTTCTAGTTCTTTTTTTGTTGTGGTGACATTGTATGATCGTGTTTTCTTGATGGTCTGTTGTGCTGCGATGAGGTCTGCAAGCCTGTTGGGTTGGGTGATGGCATATTTTCCTTGTTCTTTGATGATGATGTCTTTGTCCTTGAGCCAGGTGATGATTTTGTTGACTCTGCCAATGCTGGTGTTGGTTGCTTGTGCGAGTGCAGTCTGGGTGAAGCGCATTCTTTGGAGTGCTTCGAGAAGGAGCGGGAGTGTTTTCTTGCTGGTTAGGCGCACAACAACCATTAAATTTTCACTTTTTTCCTATTTTTTCACTTTTAAACGAAAGATTTATTTTTATGTTTGTTTATTATTTTTATTGTTTTTTTATATTTTATAATTGAATATATCTTTTCTACCAAACAATATACTTTTTAGTAAACTATGAGCCTCCGCATTTATAAAATTTCTGGTTACAGAAATTAATGATAGTATAGAAAATAATTCTAATCTCACAAAAAGCAATGAAAATATTCAATGCTGATGACGAGCAATTTCGTATTTCATCACAAAGAAACCAGCAACCAGCAGCAACACCGCGAACAATTCCCAAAACAATGGCACACCAGTGACCCCAGAAGGACGCTCACGCTCAGGATCCGCAATCGGCACAGGCTGCTCTGCAACAGGGGCAACGAACTGAGGGACAGGCTTCTCAATAATAGACAGATTATACTTCTCCACTAAGGCATCCTGCTCACCTACCTCTCCAGAACGGATACGCTCCAAATCGCTTGCTAATTCATCGCTTACTATTGGTGCTACTATTGGTTCAGGAGCCTGCAACCCTAATGCTTCATTATCCAAGTCAAACACTAAAGCATAGCGTTGCCATCCTTGTGCATCGCGCAGCACTTCAATATACATCGTATCATCGACGCTCATGATGATTTCAACATCGACAACAGAAGGATCGGGAACGGTCAGCACCGAGTAAAACAAACCATCCTTGTTCGTGAACACGGGTTCAGTAACTATCTGCTCATCCTCTACTGCTGTTCGCAAAACCACTTCTGCACCGGCAACAGGGCCGCTATCCACGACTTCACCTAGGATGCTCACTGGCGCGTAGCCAGCACCATGCACAAATGCCGCCATGAAAAGCAATATTGTTATTCCGACCAACAGCATCCCTGTACTTTTATTGTGTGTGTTCATGGTCAATCAGCCACGGTGTAGTTCAATGTTGTGTCTTTGTTTGTTCTTATCCAGTATCCTTTTCCTGTGGTGATGTCGTCGAAGTTTTTGAATATGTTTTGTCCCACGATGAGATAGAACTGATATGTTTTTCCTGCATTATCTAATACTAATACTTCTGAGTA
>WJKR01000045.1 GCA_014729015.1 Candidatus Woesearchaeota archaeon
AACACTCGACCCCGGCGTCACCGGCATCCTACCCGTCGCCCTCGGAAAAGGGACGCGCGTCGCACAACCATTGTTGACCACAGGCAAAGAATATGTTTGCTTGATGAAGCTCCACGCCGAGCAGCCGAAAGAGGAAGTCCTATCAGTCCTGGAACAGTTCACCGGCAAGATACAACAACTCCCCCCGGTGAAATCAGCCATCAAGCGGCAATGGCGATACCGTAACGTCTACTACAACGAGCTCCTGGACCTGGCCGGCACCGATGTCCTGTTCAGAGTGGGCTGCCAAGCAGGCACGTACATCCGCAAACTCTGCCACGACATGGGCTCGGCAATGGGGTGCGGGGCGCACATGCAAGAGCTCCGCAGAACAAAAGCAGGGCCATTCCGAGAAGACAAGTCACTGGTGACCCTGTACGACCTCGCGGACGCGTTCGTCTATTGGCAGGAAGACGGTGATGAAAAAGAGTTGCGCAAATGTATTAAACCGTTGGAAGCCGCTATTGCCCATCTGCCCAAAATCGCGGTGTTGGACACCACGGTGGACAGCGTCTGCCACGGCGCCACGCTCAAAGTTCGCGGCGTGGCCTGGGCGGAAGCGAACATACAGGTTGAGGAGCTGGTAGCCGTCATGACATTAAAAGGAGAACTAGTTGCCGTCGGCAAGGCGAAGATAACCAGCAAGGAGATGGCACGGCAACCGTCGGGCGTCGCCGCCAAGTCGACGCAGGTGTTCATGCAGCCAGGGACGTATCCGAAGGTGCATCCATGAAGAGGATTCTTGTCACGGGAGGCGCGGGCTACATCGGCAGCGCGTGCGTCAACACGTTATGCGATAAGGGTTATGAAGTCGTCGTTGTGGACAACCTCCGCACGGGCAAGCGGTCATTGGTGGACGAGCGAGCGGACTTCTTCGCCTTGGACCTGGCACATGACGACCTGTCGCCGCTGTTTGAACAGCCCGTTGACGCAGTCATCCATTTCGCGGCGTACAAGGCAGTGGAGGAATCCATGGAAGACGCGGTGAAATACTCTGATAACATCACCGGTTCCCTCAACCTGTTGAATGCCATGGTCGGGCGCGGCGTGAAGAAAATAGTGTTCTCGTCCACGTCCGCGGTGTACGGCAACCCCGACTACACGCCCATTGATGAACGGCACCCCTTGCGGCCAGAGAGCTATTACGGCCAGACGAAACTGTTGTTCGAATCAGTGCTGCAGTGGTATAAACGCGTTCACGGGGTCGCCTATGTCGCGCTCCGGTATTTCAACGTTGTCGGAGACATGGTAGGGTATCTCGACCCGGCGCCGAAGAACGTCGTGCCCCTGATTTTTGAGGCTGCTACCGGGAAAAAAGACTTGTTCACGATCTTTGGCGATGATTATGACACGTCTGACGGCACGTGCATTCGTGATTACATCGACATCGACGACCTGGTGCGGGCTCACGTCATCGCCTTGGACTATGACGGTTGCGCTTCGCTTAACATAGGCACTGAGCATGGCACCTCGGTCAAGGAGTTGTTCGCGCTCGCGGAGGAAGTTGTCGGCAAGAAGATTCCGATGACGGTGAGCGGCCGTCGGAAGGGTGATCCCGTAAAAGTCGTTGCTTCGTACAGGAAAGCGAAGGAATTGTTGGGCTGGGAGCCAGAAGTGCCCTTGGATCACTCGTTGCGGACGACCTGGAAGGTCTATCAGGAGTGATTGTTGCTGAGCTTCTCGATAATCTCGTAGATGCCTTTGGTGGATGCCTTCTTGGTGACCTGGTGCGCGAGTTCTTTGAGCTTGGGATGCGCGTTTGCGAGGGCGATCTTGAACCCGGGGTTGAGGAACATGTCGATGTCGTTCTCGCCGTCACCCACGCAGATGGTCTTGTCCAATTCGATGTTTAGGTAGAGCATGGCCTGCCGTACGCCGAACCCTTTGTCCACGTGTTTCGGCACGATGATGATCTCGTCCACGTTCTTGGTGAACTCGACCTTGTCCGCGAGCTTGCCGATCAGTGACCTCGCCGCTTCTTCTTGCTCTTCTTTGATGCGTACCATGATCTTTCCTTTCTTGGTACCGGGCAGGTCCATCTTCGTCAGTATCTTCTTTGCCCGTCGCATGTGGTACGTGCTGGTCGTGATGGTCTTCTTGTCCTCTGGGAAGTAGATGACGGCGCCGTTCTCGCAGATGATGGCTTTCCAGTGCTTGAACTTCTTGGCGAGCTGCTTGCAGTAGGCGAGGTTCCTGCTCGTGGCGAGGAACAGGTCGAGGCCGAGCCTTTTGAGCTTCCGCAGCAGTTCCTTGTCGTAGTCGTCCGGGTTGAACGCTTCCTTGGTCTGGTGGTCGGTGATGGTCCTGTCGAGGTCGGTGATGATGCCTTTGAACTCCTCTTTTTCTAGGAATTCGAGCTTGCGGTATTCGTCCTTCTCCGTGATGAGCGTGTTGTATAGTGCTGCGTGTTTTTCGATGCCGACGTTGATGCCGAACTCCTCTTTCACCATGTTGAGTGACGCCGCGCCCATCTTCTCCCTGAGCTCGTCGTCCTTGAGGAGCTTGATGATTTTTTTTGCTGTTTCTCTGTGGTCACCTACGGCCACCAAGTAGCCGTTCTTGCCGTCTTTGATTTGGAGCGGGATGCCGCCGATGTTGGTGCCGATGACTGGCAGGCCGCATGCCATGCCTTCCGTTACTGCGAGGCCGAACCCCTCATTTTTTGAGCAGAGCGCGTTGACGTCCGCGACGTTGTACACTTCCGGCAGTTGGTGGTACTCGATCGTGCCGGTGAAGATGACATTTTTCCGCAGCTTGCGGTCCTTGATGAGCTGGTCTATCCTTTCTTTGAGCGCTGCGCGGTCTTTGGATAACTTGTTGCTCATACTCTCGCCGCCGACGAACATGAGTTTCGCATTGGGGACTGCTTTTTTGATGAGCGGGAGCGCTTTGATGAGCTGCTCGTGGCCTGATTTCGGGTCGATGCGTTGGACGCTGATGATGAGCTTCGCTGTTTTTGGCAGTTTGTACTTTTCCCTGGTCTTCTCCTTGTTGAGCTCTAGTTTTCTGAAGAGGTGCGTGTTCGCGATGGGGTAGATGAGCTCTGTCTTCTCTTTGGGCAGCCCTGCCTTCACCGCCGCGTCGATGTACTCCTCGCTGCTGAAAACGACCTTGTCGTATTGGTTGAGGTGCTTGACGAGGAATGTTTTGAGTGCTGGGTGCATGTCCTTCACGAAGGGGATGTGCCAGGTCAGGATGAGCGGCGTCCCTCGCGGCACGTACTTGTATGTGTACAGGAGTTGGAAGTCGTGGATGTGCACGATGTCCGCCGGTTCTATTTCGAGCTGTTCCTGGATGGCTCCGCCGAAGTACTCGTTGATGGTGTTGAACGCGTTGAACCCTTCCCAGTCCTCGATGTTCTGCTTGCCCTTGGTGCTGTAGTGGCTGCCCTTGTACACGGCTTCCTTGAACCGGCTGTATTCTTTCATGAGCTCCTTGTCGATGGGCTCTCTCGGCACGCGGTGTACGCGGATGCCTTCTATCTCCTCGTAGTTCTCTTCTCCTGCCGGCCGGAGGTGGACTTCTATGACTTCGTTGCCGAGTTGCACCATCTCTTTGCACAGGTTCAAGAGGTAGGTGGGGACTCCTCCGATGTGCGGGTAGAACGATTGGCTGGCGTAATATATCTTCATTGCGCGGTCATGCCTCGGTATGCGGGATATAAGGGTGTGGTTTATGTACTTTGTGGTCGCTCGTCGAGCCCTTTTAAATCCTTGAGGATTGTGATGCCCCACCGTTTGAGGTATTTCTCTAATACGGCGGTGAAGAGGTGGTGCTTGTCTTTGGTGACGACTTTGCTTCTTGTTTTAATGGCTGCTGCTATGAGGACTGCGTCTGAGGGGTCGGGTACGTCTTGGGCTAAGTATGGATCTATTGTTTGTACGTATGTTTTTTCTTGCTTCGTATTGCCTGGGTGAACTGGTACGTCTAAGACTTTTATTGCTTTATTATCTTTGAAGAACTTTCTGATGCGTTCTTTTATTGACTTATCTTTGACTTTTTTGATGACGTGTTCGAGTTCTTCGGCGTTGAACGATGTTATGGCAAACTCGTGTTTTTTGTTGAGTAATTCCTTTTCTTTGTGATGGTGGAAAACGTCGATGATGAAACACGTGTCTAAGAGTACTAAGTCATTGTTGTTAGTTCGTTTGAGGTTGTCGAAGATTTCTTTCATTCATCGTCCACCGTGAATAACCTGCTGTCTTTCACTTTGAACAATCCTATCCTGGCGCCTGCGTCTAGCCATCCGTGTGCGTAGTTTAAAGCGGCTAATGCTAAGACGTGATCTCCTTGTTCTTTGAAGTGATTGGCGTCAGCGTAATATCGTGAAGCCATATCTAAGAAGTCGGCTGCTTGTTCCTCGTTGGTCTTCTCTGCTGCTGTTGCTGCATCAAGTGCTTCCTTGGTGATAGAGAAGTATTTTTGCAGTTTTTCTTCGGTGACTTCGGTGTTCATGAACGATTGTTAGGAGTGGTTATTTTTAAAGTTTGTTGCGTGGAAAGGCATTTATAGTATTGTTGTGTCGCTATTTATTGAAATGAGACCTCAACTCACAATCTCAGCGTGGCTTCATCGTTGGTGACGGGAATCACCTCGATTTGTGTTGGGGCTAATCCTGAGAGCAATCGCAATCCGTGTCCATCTTGGTGTTGATCAAGTATTGCTGCAATGCCCCTTTCTGAGATGCCGAAAGTGAGCTGATGGGTGTGATCCTTGTTGCCATTGCCATCATTGAATGTCACGTCAAATCCCCGTGAGTATATCTGTCCTTGATTATAGACGACGCCGACATTGAAGCTGGTGTTCTTGCTCGGAAAGAATGTCTCGAAAGAAGTCATTTCCTGAAAGACTGGCTTGTTGCCTGTCGTCGGCCGAGAGAGGGGCAAGAATGAGATTACTATGATGGGCTTCCCGTGACGCCGGAGTGGTTACGAATGAACAAGCAAGAACTCAAAGAAATCATCGGACTGTTGCTAGATGACCGCTAGACCCGCTTCCATCTCGGCCCCTCAGGAGTGTCTCGCAGCTCGATGCCTTGCTGTTTCAGGTCGTCCCGTATCTTGTCAGCAGTCTCCCAGTCCTTGTGCTTCCGGGCTTCCTCCCTGCGCTCGATCAGCGCTTCTATGCCGTCATCGACTTCACTCAGCTTCACTTGCTTCATACCCAGGCCGAGGACCTCATCAAAGGAATACATCGTCTGCAACACTTTATTAGCGGCTTTGTCGTTCAGCTTCTTCTTGTTCACATTCTTCATGAACTCATGCACTGCCGCTAACGCTCCGGAGATGTTCAGGTCGTCGTCGAGCGCTGCCTCGAAGCCTTGCTTTGCATTGTCGATTTCTTTGTTAGCGTTGTCGCTCCCAGCAGCTTCATGCATCCTGAGCAAGAAGTCATCAATCCTCTCCAGGGTGTGCTTTGCCGCGTCTAGTCCCTTGAGCGTGAAGTTCAGCTTCTGCCGGTAATGCGTGCCCAACAGGACATGGCGTATTTCTCGTCCGCCATACCCTTTCTTGAGCAAGTCCCTGATCGTGTAGAAGTTCCCGAGCGACTTGCTCATCTTCTCGCCTTCGACGATGAGGAACTCGACGTGGAACCAGTAGTTGCAGAACTTCTTCCCTGTTGCTGCCTCTGCCTGCGCGATTTCGTTTGTGTGATGCGGGAATTTGAGATCAGCGCCTCCAGCGTGGAGGTCGAACGTCGGTCCGAGCTTGTCCGTGCTCATGACGCTGCACTCGATGTGCCATCCAGGCCTGCCCTTGCCCCAGGGCGATTCCCAGTAATTGTCGCCTTCATCCTTGTCGTACGCTTTCCACAACGAGAAATCTCTCGCATGGTCTTTGTCGTACTCGTCCGCTTCCTGCAGCCGCCCGTCAGCGTTGTCTCTCAAGTCAGTATGTTCCAATCCAACGAGCCGCCCATAATCAGCGAATTTGTTGATAGCATAATACACGTTGCCGTTCTTCTCATAAGCGTAGCCCTTGTCCACTAATGTCTGTATGAGCGCTATCATCTCTTGGATGTAATCGGTCGCCTTGGTGACGTGCTCCGGCCGCTCGATGTTCAAGGTGTCGAAGTCCTCGAAGAACGCCTCGGTATAGAACTCGGTGAACTCCTGCAGGCTTTTCCCTTCCTTCCGGCTGTCACGGATGGTCTTGTCGTCCACGTCTGTCAGGTTCATGACGTGCGTGACCGCGTACCCTTTGTGTCTGAGGGTGCGCCTGAGCAGGTCGATGGCGACGAACGAGCGGAAATTGCCGATATGCGCGTAATTGTACACGGTCGGGCCGCACGCATAGAACAAGGCTTTTCCTGGCGTGATGGTCTGAAACTCCTCTATGCGGTGGCTGAGCGTGTTGTACAGATTGAATGTCATTTTTCTTTGCAGGACGTCCTGTTTTATATGGGTTGTGCTCGACGAAACAAAGGTTTTATAAAGGGTGCTGTTTTCCTCTGTGCTGGAAAAGTTCATTTCCACTGTTATAGTGCGTTACGTGAGTTTTTCTGCAAAGCATTGAGAGGTTGTACCACCATGAAAGGAAAAGTGAAGTTTTTCAACGAGATGAAAGGTTTCGGCTTCGTCGCCGGAGAGGACGGCAAGGAATACTTCGTCCACCAGTCAGCGCTCGCGCCAGGACTTGCCCTGCGCGAGAACGACGTCGTCGTGTTCGACCCCGAGCAAGGCGACCGCGGACCAAAAGCCGCGAACGTCTCCTTGGACAGACCTGAGCAGCCAGCAGAGGAGGCTCCGGCCGAGGACGCCCCAGCCGAAGAAGCTGCACCGGCTCAGGATGAGGGCGACGACGCTCCTGAAGAAGAGAAGCAGGAATAAGGCTTCCGCAAAGAACTTGTTTTATTTTTTTGTCTTTTTTTCTATGAAAACATTTATAATGACAACTGCTCATAATGCTGCTTATGCTCCTTGCAGTCATCATTAGCACGGTCATCATCAGCCTGATCAGCCTGGTTGGCTTGTTCCTGGCAGCGAAGCGCGTCCAGCGATGGATCCATTACTTCATCTCTTTCGCCGCTGGCACCTTGTTGGCAGTGTCGTTCTTTGACCTCATCCCAGAATCGTTGCACGCGTTCGAGGAGGCCGGCGTGCACGGTCGTGAGGCGTTGCTCTTTGTCCTCGTTGGCATCGCCCTTTTTTTCATCATCGAGCGGTTCATCCATTGGCATCATTGTGGCAAGAACGATTGTGATGAACGGCCGGCTGGTTTGTTGATATTGACCGGTGACTTCATCCATAATTTTTTGGATGGTGTGTTGATAGCGAGCGCATACTTGCTTGACTTCCGCGCCGGGTTGTTAGCGACCATCAGTATCATCGCGCATGAGATCCCGCAAGAAATCGGTGATTTTAGCGTGTTGTTGCACGCAGGCTACACTAAAGCCAAGGCGTTATTGCTCAATTTCTATTCTGCGTTATCGGCGGTGATTGGCGGTGTTGTCGGTTATTTCTTGTTCAGCGCTGTTGAAATCGTTATTCCGTTCGTCGTGGCCGTCGCCGCTGGCGGGTTCATCTACATCGCGTTGACGGACATCGTGCCCGCGTTGCACCGGCATAAGCGGGAGCGATGGGTATCGGTGGTCGAGACGGCCGTGTTCCTCCTCACCATTGTTGTGTTCTGGTGCTTGCTCTCACTGCTGGGGCATGCGCACTAGTCCTTGAGGGCTTCCTCGACGGTCTGCTCCGTCGTTTCTGCCATCACAATACCCGTCTCTTCCATCGCTCTCAGCATGTTCCCGCCGAATTGTTTCCCGATGACTTTCTCCACGCCTTTCTGCGCGAGCGCTTTCGGCACGGCGAAACCGGCGCCTCCGCCGCCGGTGGCGAACGGGTTCTTGAACGCCTCGATGAGTTCTCCGTCCTCGAAGATGAGGTAGTAGGGCGCTCTGCCGCCTCGCTCGCTCACCTTGCTCGTCTTGTCCGTGCCTTGCGCTGCTATGGCTATCTTCATGTAGTGTCCACCTCCAGTCGTTCGATGATTGTTCCTTGGATGATGGCCAAGATGATGAGCGTGACGCTGATGATAACCGTGTACGCGAGCCCGAAGTAGGCCACCAAAAGCGGGAGCATGGGGATCTTGACGGCTCTTGCGTAGAGGAACGTCGCTATGAGTCCTTCGCGCATGCCGTGTTCTTTGAGGTCGTGGAGCAAGGGGTACCACAGGTAGATGGGCCCGGTGCTGATGACGCCCGCGCCGATAGTGACCGCCCATGCTTTCCACCCTGTCTTTTTTCCGAGGTGCTTGGTGAGTTGTTTTGGCGTGACGTACTTGTTGTTCAGCACGAGCAGGATGAATATGAGGAGGAACGCTGGGAGTATTCTGAGGAGGATGTCTTTGGCCTTGGTGAGCGTCTCGACCGCTTTGCTGCCGTCGATGATTGCTGTGATGCCGTACAGGATGATGACGCCTCCGAGGAAGTACCATGAGGTCTTGCTCATAGCACGCTCACCCCTGCTGTGATGATGATGGCGGCGATGACCGCGCTGGCCAGCGCGGCGGCGTTCCTCGTGATGGCGAAGCGCTTGCCGAGCAGGTACGCCTCTGCGGGGAATTGGACGATGCCGACGGTCACCCAGGCGATGAGAAACGCGGTCACGGCGACGAGGCTGACCCCTTGCGCTAGGAGTTCTCCTCCGAGGACGTAGCTCGTCACCGGGTTGCCTGCGAGGACGCTGCCGATGGCGCCGCCGATGAGCGGGTCCAGGGCGTAGCTCCCGCTGAACAGTTTGGTGTACGTCGTTGGCGATATGAGTGTCGTGGCGAGGCTGATGAGGAGGATGACGCCGATGAGCACGGGGAACGCGTTCCATAGTCCTTTCGCGGCTTTCCTCGTTGCTTCCTTGTAGCTTGTCATATGGGTTTCACGTGTTCAGGCGCTGCATGGCCTGCTGCGCCGCGTTGATGATTGGGTACGCCGTGGGGGCGGCGGTGAGCTTGGGGTGCGTGGCTACTTGTAGGGTTTCGAGTTCGCTGATGCTCATGTTTTTCTGGATGGCGAGGGCGATGATGTTCGTGACCTCTCCTGCCGCTGCTCCTCCGACGGTTTGTCCTCCGAGGATGATGCCTGATTCTCGTTGGAAGACGAGCTTGACCGTCATGGGTTTTGTGCCGGGTAGCTTGCCCGGGTGCTTGTCCGGCGCTGTCGCCGTGCCGGTGGTGATGTCGAATCCTGCTTTCTTGGCTGCTTCTTCGGTGAGTCCTGCTGATCCGAGGGCGAGGTCGTCGATGATGGTGCTGTACGCGGCGATGGTGCCTTTGTTGTTCTTGAGCAGCTTTATCGCGTAGAGGTTGGCCCCTGCCACTCGTGCTTCTGACGTGGCGGTGGAGGCGAGCATGACGTTCGTCGCGTCCCTGGTGAAGAAGTCTTTCTTCTCGGCGCAGTCGCCGGCGGCGTAGATGTCGGGCTCTGAGGTCTTAAGGTATTCGTCTACTTTGATGGCTCCGTGGTTGTTCGTTGCTAGTCCACAGGTCTTTGCGAGGTCTGCGTTGGGCTTGGCGCCGATGCCGAGGATGACGAGGTCTGTTTTTATTCGTCGTTTGTCGCCGAGGGTGATGCTTGTCGCCTTGTCTTTTCCGTTGATGCTTGTCGCTCTCGTCTTGGTGAGGACCTTGACGCCTTTCCCTCTGAGTTTCGTTGTTGCTTGGTCGGAGAATTCCTTGTCGAACGAGTGCGCGAGCAGTCGTTCTTCCATCTCGATGATGGTGACGTTCTTGTGCTTGTCGTTCGCGATTTCGTCTGCGAGTTCGACGCCGATGAATCCTCCGCCGATGATGGTGACGTTCTTTGCTTGTTTGACTGCTTTTTTGAGCAGTTTGAGGTAGCTCATCTCTTTGATGATGGGGTAGACTCCTT
>WJKR01000046.1 GCA_014729015.1 Candidatus Woesearchaeota archaeon
AAGGAGGAGAAGGCTGCGCGGGGTGCTGCTCCGCTGCAGGGGATGATTGCTGGTCCGTGGACGACTGCTCCGGGGTTTGTGGCTGTGAGGGGACGCTCGGGATGCCCTGGGGTGGTGCTGGTTGACCTACGGGTGTGGGCGGCGTCTCGAACGGGTCTTGCAGCTTCTTCGGGGGCTCGCTGGGCGATTGTTCTGCAGCGGGAGAACTCTCGTCTTTCTTGCTCCTGAACGTAAATAAGCCCATATCACTCCCCTTTTTTTAAATCTCTCAAGCGGTCGTGAGTATTAAAAGTTTTCGGTTCGCGGCGCGGGTTTCCTAGCAGTCGATCTCGTCGAGCACCCGCGGCCCGTGCACGTCGCAGCCGAGGCTTCGTTCTGCCCAGGACGTGAGGTGGACCACTGATGTCGGGTCGCCGTGCTGCACAATCAATATTTTCGGGTTGACGCACTCGATATATTGTTTCAGCTGCGTCAGGTCCGAGTGGCCTGAGAAGTCGTATTTCTCTACTTGGCAGTGCACCTTCGTCCGCCAGCCTTTCATGTAGACAAAGCCGTGGTCGAGGAGTTCTCGGCCGTTGGTGCGCTTGCACTGGTACCCGGTGAGCAAGACCGCGCTCTTCGTATCGTGCCACAGATGCTTGAGGTAGTGCAGGACCGGCCCTCCTTGGAGCATGCCGCTCGTCGTGACGAAGATGCCTTGCCGTTGCGCGACGCGGTCGCGCTCCTCGCGGTTCTTGACGAGGTGGACGACTTCGTAGAACATCTCCGCCAGCCGTTCCTTGTGCTTGACGTACTTGCTCGGGTTGGAGAGGATGTGCCTGGTAATCCTCTTCGCCATGCCGTCGAAGTAGATGGGCGCCTTGAATTCCCCCAAGCTGAGTATCTGCAGCACTTCCTGCGCCCGTCCGACGGCGAAGACCGGTATGAGCACTGACCCTCCTTGTGCGAGTACTTGTTCTACTTTGTCGAGGAATCGTTGCGCCAAGGCTTCCCTGTCTGGCAGGTCGCGGTAGCCATACGTGGATTCGGTGATGAGGATGTCGATCGGGCCGCCGTAGTCCGGGATGACTTCCTTCATGATCATGGTCTGCGCGAGGTTCATGTCGCCTGTGTAGAGCAATCGTTTGCCTTCTGCCTCGATGAGGATGGAGGCACTGCCGGGGATGTGGCCGGCGTTGTAGAACGTGACGCCCACCTTGCGGTGGGTGAACTTCTTGTCGAAGCGCACGACGCGGATGTCCTTCTTCACTTCTTTGAGGTCCACCTTGCTGAACGCCGGGTGTAAGTGTCGGATGCGGGCGACTTCGAACGAGTCTTTCAGGAGTATCTTGGTCAGTATCTTTGTTTGCGACGTGCAGAAAATGGGGCCCTTGAGTTGCTTGTGCTCGAAGAATGGTAAGCCGCCGGAATGGTCGAGGTGGGCGTGCGTGATGAATACGCCGTCGACGCCTGGCACGTCGAGCAGCCCTTTCGGGTAGGCGAAGCCGTCTTCCTTGAACTTGACGCCGCAGTCGAGGAGGTAGCGGTCGCCTCCTGTCCGGAGCTCGATGCATGATCGCCCGACCTCTTGCGCGCCGCCCCGGAAGATGAGCTTCATGGTTTGTCCTTGCCGTCCAAGGATATATAAGCTTTGTTGTGAGCGGAAAGCTTAAGAGGGCGCTTGCATTACCATTTGGCGATGCACGAGGCATCATTCTATGAGGAGCTGGAAGCGGGGAAGGTGCGTTGCTTGCTGTGCCCGCGGCGGTGCGTCATCGCGCCTGGCAAGAAAGGTGTGTGCGGCGTCCGCGAGAATCGCGACGGGAAGCTGTACTCGTTGGTGTATGGCAGGCCTTGTTCTTTCGCGGTCGACCCTGTTGAGAAGAAGCCGTTGTATCATTTCTTGCCGGGGCAAAAAGTGTTCTCTTTGGCAACGGTCGGCTGCAACTTGTTCTGCCGTTGGTGCCAGAACTGGGAGATCTCACATCCCGAGCCGGGCATCATCGCGCCTTATGGCGACGTCTCCCCTGCGGAGGTCGTGCGGCAATGCGAGGAGCAGGGGTGCTCGATCATCGCGTTCACATATACCGAGCCTACGATCTTCTATGAGTACATGGTGGATGTCGCAAAACTGGCGCGGGAAGCGGGTGTGCGGACGGTTATGGTCAGCAATGGGTACATCGAGGAGAAGCCGCTGCGCGAGCTGATCCCTTACCTGGACGCGGCGAACATCGACCTGAAGATGTTCTCCGATGAGAAGTACTTGCGGTGGACGAGCGCGGAGCTCGAGCCGGTGCTGCGGACGCTGCGGTTGTTGCGGGAGAAGGACGTGCACCTCGAGATGACGACGCTGGTCGTGCCTGGCGTGAATGACAGCGATGAGGAGTTGGAGGAATTGTACGCGTGGGTGGCAAAGGAGCTGGGTGAGGACCAGGTCGTGCACGTCAGCCGTTTCTTCCCTGCTTACAAGGTGGTTGACAAGGAGCCGACGCCGATGCGCACGTTGGAACGGGCCGTGGATATCGCGAAGAAGCACGTCCGCTACGTGTACCTCGGCAATGTCGCCGGGAAGGAGGAGACGGTCTGCCCCAAGTGCGGTAAGGTCGTCGTTCGGCGAGCGGCGAGCGGCGTGGACGTGTCGTTGCGGCAGGGGAAGTGCTCGTGCGGCGAGAGGATAATCGGCGTGTGGGAATAAGTTCCTGTTTTCTTGGACGGCTTCCGGGAATCTTTGGAGAAAGCATTTGAAGACGCTCGTTCTCGCCGGTGCGTATGAGACGATGGTTGCTGTTGTTATTGTTGTTGTCGCCGTTGGCTGCGGGCGAGAACGCCACGTTGGTGGTGGACGGCGAGTTCAGCTTCGTGGACGAGCATAACCAGTCATACCATTTCTTGTGCTATTATGGTACTGAGGATTGTTGCTGCAACGAGACATTTGCCGAACCGGTCGTGCAGGACGACTGCAAGAATTTTTCTATCGTCGGCGTACCGGCGGTGGTGGAAAACGGCGAGCGGATCAGTTATTCGTTCACGCCTTGGAAAGAGGGCGATAGCGTGACGTATTGGATCGAGGACTCTGCTGGTGAAGTGATGAAGGACGCGTATACGACGACGAGCAAGAGCGAGAAGCGGTACACGCCGAGCATCGAGGGCGAGGAGCGGGCGTTGTTCATCTGGGCTGAGCGCGAGCGCGAAGGGTGCGATGATGTCGTGGCGAGCGCGGTCGTCGTCGTGCAGGGCGACGCCGTGGTGTGCGAGGTTCCCGAACCGGAGGTGATCGTCGAGGAATGCTCCTTCGAGGAGTCCGTGCACTCGTTGTACGTGCGCGCCAAGAACTGGCAGGAGACGATCACGTTGTATGGCAGGGCGGTGCCTGGCGAGTACTGGCTGTTCGGCGAGGAGACGCCGAGGGAGGTCGTGGTGGACGGTGATATCAAGCTGAACATCACGCCTGTGGCTGGTGAAAACACGTACGGATTGGTGTCGGCCGGCGGCGGCATCCCTTTTCTCGTGTCGTTCGAGCTCGTCGCGCCCGAGGAGGAAGAGGAGGAAGAGGAGGAGCAGTCGTTGAACGCGTCGTACACCTTTCCGGGGAATGACGGGACGGTCATGGAGAACGAGACGGGCAGGAACACGTCGTTGATCGCTGGGTTGACGGGGATCGTCGGTGCTGGGTTGGCGTTGTCTTGGTTCAAATCCAAACGTTTAAGAAGCAGGCAGGATTCTGTCCAGGTATGAAGAACCGTGTGCAGAAGCTGGACAAGAAGACCCGGAAGGAGAAGCTTGATGACGGCTGGATCCATGTCAACGTGTTGTTCGAGATCGTCGGTAACCCGAAGGGTCATGTCGAGAAGTCCTTGAACCTTTTCTTGGATAACATCAATCAGGACCAGCACATCATCACCATTGCCGAGGACGTCGAGGAAACGATCGAGGTGGAGCAGAGTAAGGGGTTGTTCAGCGCCGCTGCCGAGGTGGAGTACTTGGTGTACGGGTTGGAGAAGCTGACGTGGTTCGCGTTCAATTTCATGCCCGCTTCCATCGAGGTCAAGGCGCCCGGCGAGTTGACGTTTAAGGAGAAGGATTTCAGCAACTGGATGAACGACTTGCTGGCGAAGCTGCATGAGGTGAACACCGTGCACACCTCGTTGAAGTCTGAGCACCAGGCGTTGGTGAAGAACCTGAACGCCGCTGTCCGGAATAACGTGTTGTTGGCGACCGACGGCCGTGCGTTGGACGCTGGTGGCGTGGCGAAGAAAGTTGGTATGTCTGAGAAGGCGGTGTTGCCTTTCCTCGACGCCCTGGTCAAAGATAGGAAGATCGAGAAGAAGGGGAAGAAGTACAAGAAGAAATGATGTTCATGTTCCGGTCAGTTTGAGTTCTCGAAGCTTTTTCTCTTCCTCTTTCTCCTCACCGTACTTTCTCTCGTTGTACTGTTTGAGCACTGTTCGGAGTTGTCCTCCATGTCGTCCGCGGCTTCCTGTGAAGAGCTCGTCGTCACGGTTGTTGATGGCGGCATGTAGCGCTTCTTGTGCCTCGCTCCTGCCGCTAGCGGCTTTCTGCTTGTACTCGCCATCACGGAGGAGGATGAGGTGGTCTTCCAGTAGTTTCTCCATCCTGATGTCGTCTTTTGAGATGTCTTCTGCGGCTTTCAACGCATGGTTGAACGCTTTGGTGAGGTGGTGCACTCCGTGAGCGAGTGCTTTGAGCGATGATTCTGCCTGTTGCATGTTCTTCTTGATGAGTTCTGTGTCTTTGTTCTCGTCTTCCATTCCTTGTAAGGCGTAGACGGTGTCAGCGAAATCTTTCGCGTTTTTCTTGATGTGCTGGGCGGTGTCCATGATGCTCTTCTCACGCTTCTCGAACAGGCTGGTACCGTGCTTTTCGTGTCTGTAGCCGATATCGTTGGCTTTGCTTCGCAGCTGATCGCTTATGTGCACTCCTTGTGCTGCGAGTGAGACTATGCTGTCCACGTAAGTAGGGAATTCTTGTATGTAGCAGACACCGTTCCGGCCTCTGTCTTTTATCTTGGTGAATGCGTCGACGTCGTCCGTGTTGAGCATGCTTTCGACAGTGACGTGTTTCATTTGCTTGATTGCGAAATTGACCATCTTCGCGACGCCTGCAATCACGTCGTGCTGTGATTTGAGCGCTTCTTCGATGTGTGCTTGTCCTTGTTCGAAGACGTTGAGGTCCTGTTTTGCTTCTCCTTCTGACAGGCCGGCTATCCTCTTAATTGGTTTTTTCAATAGTCCCATCATTGCTCACCTATGCGTCGTTAGGATGTGTTTGTTGCCGTCATGCTTTCTTATATAGTTTTGCTTCTGCACAGAAATTATTTTCTTTATGGAAATTATTCCTTGCCCAAAACAAAGGTTTTTAAACATTCCTGACGCTAACGCCCACCATGGCCGAGACGAAAGGCGTCAAAGACGTAGAAGCAGTCCTGTTCGCGTCAGGTAAAGCCATGGAAGAGGACCACATCAAAGAATTGACCCAGCTCAAGCCCAAGGAGACCAAAACAGCACTGGAAGCACTCAAAAAGAAATACCAGGAGACGGACGGCGCCCTCTTCATCTGGAACGAAGGCACCAAGTGGAAGATCAATGTCAAAGAAGCATTCATCCCCTTGGTGAAGACCCTGGCAGCCGAGACCGAGCTGGCGAGAGCGGTGCTGGAGACCCTGGCCATGATCGCCTACCGCTCACCAGTCCTCCAATCAGAGATCATCAACACCCGCGGCGAAGGCGCGTACGCGCACATCAACGAATTAGTGGAAAAAGGCTTCGTCACCAAGGAGAAGTTCGGCAGGAGCTTCAAGCTCAAGATAGCCGACAAATTCTACCACTACTTCGACGTCGCGGGGGACAAGGACATCCGGGAAGCGTTCAAGGGAGCAAAACAGCCCGACCCCGAGAAGTACGCGCAGCAAGAGCAGAAAAAGCTCGGCGCATTGGAGATTGTGCAAGCGCTGAGTGATGAAGAAGCGGAGAAGCAACGGCAGGAAACACAGCTAGAGATCTACGACATCAACCAGCAACTCGAGAACGACAAGCGAGGATTCCTGAACGGGTTCGATGACAAGCTGCAAGAAGCGAAGGCACGCATCAACGACGCAGAAGAGCACATCCTGAAACAGAAGCAAGAAGCCGAGGCCAGGAAAGAGGAAGAAGGCGAAGAAGCGCCACCAGAAGAAGAGACCGAACAGAAAGACTACGAGGACATGGACCCGCAAGCGTTCGCCAAGGAAATTGAGAAGCAAGTCGACGAGATAAGCGAAGAGAAGAAGGAGGACTAACGGTACAAGTCATGCAACGCCCGCGCGACGTTCTGGTAACTCTTCACATCCGTCAACGAAACATCAGCAACGTTCTCCAAAACAAAAGGCTTCCCAGACATGAACACCATGCCGAACTTCGCAAGGCCGAGCTTATCATCGTCGAAAGGGAAGTGGACCTCCGAAGCATAGGTGACGCGTTCCTTGAACGTCTGCAATTCGCCGTAGAAGGGGTTGCTCAGGGCACGGTCGCTCAGCCCGTTCGTTCCATCAGCGTAGTCCTTGATGAACTCGGAAAAATCATCCATGCGTTCCCCATTGACGATGTCGACGATAGTCAGCGTTTTCCCCGCCATGAACGTCATGCCGAAATCGACGACGGAACCGCTGCTGGTCGGGTCCAAGAACATGGAGACACGACTGGCGTCTTGCAACGCGTTCTTGTTCTGGATGCACACATACAACCCGATTGGGTCCTCCTGCACCGTATCATCGTGTGGCAGATGGACAACGACCCCTTCCTTTGCCCGTCGCTCCTTATACTCACGGAACCGTCGCAAGAGATCATTGTCAGCCTTCCGGACAGAGCTGATGAGGAACTCGTCCTTCGGCCCGTCGAGATAGAGCGGCAGTTCCATGAATGACGAGAAAAGTAGGTGTTATTTATTGTTTTTGCTTTCTATAATGCTTGGCTACGTCGTTGCCGGTCCATGATAACGCCTTGCTGTCGGGAATATTGAGCCTGTACAGTACTCGCTTCAACGCAGCTTTGTTATGCGCTTCGATCTCCACGAACTCCGGGACGAATGACTGGTCGTCGAGGTATTGGTCGAAATCAAATCTGACCTTGCCCAATCGGTAGCTGATACGCCTCTTCCGGGAATCGCGCTTCCGGTGGAACCCTAACTGTTCCAGCAAGGCCAAGGTTGAAGGAACATCAGCTATTCCTACGGAGATCTCTTCCAGTTCCTTGGCAAACCCTTGCTTTCTCCCCGTCTTGACGGTGAGGAAGTGTTTGTTCCCTTCGCTGCGGACGCGGAGGGTGTCGATTTTTTCAGGGAGTCCCTTGAAGCTGTGCGTCACTACTTCTCCTGCGAAGACCTGCTTGGCACCCATCGCGGTGAGCTGTTTGACCATGTGTGCACGATCAACTTCCAGGACCTTGACTTCGACCTCTCGCATGCTCCTGCTTGAGCAGGGAGCCGTATAAAAGCTTTTGGGGCAGTGGACAAGCGCGGGACAAACATATAAAAGAGATGGCTGGTTCCGTGGGGGCATGTTCGTCGTCCGTTGCCCGTCCTGCAAGCATACCATGCGGTACCAGCCCGTGAAGGCTGGCGTGGTGTCGGAGAAGGTGAAGAAGTGCGTGTTCTGTGGGCATAGTTTCAAGATACACCCATCCTTGGTTGAGAGCAGAATCGTGCGCGAGGAGGAAAAGAATACGACTAGTGCGCTGTTCCATACGCCGGAGCAGGTGAAAGCGTTCAAGGAGAAACAGTGATGTTTCATGCGTGATGCTCTTATTTAAAACAATCGTTTATTTTTCCTTATAGAAATTACTATATAGAAAATAATTCAATAAAACACAAGGCTTATAAAAACAAACAACTACCCATTTCTCGACGAGAAAAGACACTTTTTCTCACCACAGGAAAACCCCATGAAAAACGACAGCACACCACCGACAGCGACGACGCCGGAAAACAACGACCGCACCACGCCCAGCATCATCGAAGACGAGATGAAACAATCCTACCTCGACTACGCCATGTCCATCATCGTCGGCAGGGCCCTGCCGGACGCGCGAGACGGGCTTAAACCCGTCCATAGACGCATTCTCTACGCCATGAACGACATGGGCATGAAACACAATGCTGCATTCAAAAAAAGCGCAAGAATCGTGGGCGAAGTACTCGGTAAATATCACCCACACGGCGACTCAGCAGTGTACGAAAGCATGGTCAGAATGGCGCAAAGCTGGTCGCTCCGCTACCTGCTCATCGATGGACAAGGCAACATGGGTTCACAAGATGGCGACAATCCCGCAGCCATGCGCTACACAGAAGCAAGGATGAAAAAAATTGCTGAAGAGATGCTCACCGACATCGACAAGGAAACGGTCGATATGGCTGACAACTTCGACGGCTCATTGCAGGAACCAATCGTGCTCCCGGCAAAGGCACCCAACCTGCTCATCAACGGCTCATCAGGCATCGCGGTCGGCATGGCCACGAACATCCCGCCGCACAACCTCCAAGAAGTAGGACAAGCAGTCATCGCGCTCATCAACAATCCGGAAGCAACCTATCAAGATTTGATGAAGTACATCAAAGGACCTGACTTCCCCACCGGCGGCATCATCCAAGGCACCAAAGGCATCACCAACGCCTACCATTACGGCAGGGGCCGCATCAAGGTCAGAGCGGTTATCGAGGACGAGAACAAGGACAAGAAGAAACGGCTGATCATCAAGGAAATACCGTACATGGTCAACAAGGCAATCCTCATCCAGCAGATCGCAGAAGGCGTACGAGAAAAAAAGATAGAAGGCATCAAGGACATCAGGGACGAGAGCGACAGGAAAGGCATGCGCGTCGCCATCGACCTCAAGCACGACGCCAACCCGGACATAGTGCAGAACCAGCTGTACAAGCACACACGCTGCCAAGAGACATTCGGCATCAACAACCTGGCATTGGTGGACGGCCAGCCGAAAGTCCTCGGACTCAAGGACTTACTACAGCTGTTCATCGACCACCGCAAACAAGTCATCACGAGAAGGACGCAACACGACCTGAAAAAAGCAAAACAAAAAGCCCACATCCTCGAAGGGCTCGTCAAGGCATTGAACCACATCGACGCCATCATCACCCTCATCAAGAAAGCGGCCGACGTGCAAGCGGCGCAAAAGAGGCTCATGAGCAACTACTCATTGTCGGAAGAGCAGAGCAAAGCCATCCTGGAAATGCGGTTGTCAAGGCTCGCAGCACTGGAACAGGAGAAGATCAGGAAAGATCTCAAAGAGACGCGCAAACTCATCAGAGATCTCGAATCCGTCCTCGCAGACGTCCAAAAAGTACTCGCCATCATCAAGGAAGAGACGCAAGAGCTCATACAAAGATATGGGGATGAACGACGAACAAAGATTGTTGAAGGAGGCGACGACGACAATGACCTCGACCTCGAAGCTCTCATCGACGAGGAAGACATGGTCATCACGATCAGCAACGCCGGGTACATCAAACGACTACCTATCGATACGTACAAAGCACAGAAGAGGGGCGGCAGGGGCATCAAAGGAGCCACCATGAGAGACGACGACGCATTAGTGCACCTGTTCGTCGCGAACACGCACCACCACCTGCTCATCTTCACGAACAAAGGACGCGTGCACTGGCTCAAAGTCTATAGGATCCCGGAAGCGAGCAGGTACAGCAAAGGCACGGCCATCGTCAACCTCATCAACATCAGCGAAGGGGAACGCGTCAGCGCGGTCATCCCGGTCAAGGAATTCAAGGAAGACGAATACCTCACGTTCATCACCAGGAAAGGCACCCTGAAGAAGACGACGCTCGAATCCTATTCACGACCGCGGCAAGGAGGCATCATCGCCATCAACCTCAACGATGGGGACGACCTCGTCAACGTCGTCAAGACGGACGGCAAAAAACAATTGCTCATCGCCACCAGCAGGGGCATGGCCATCAAGTGCAAAGAAGCAGACGTACGACCCATGGGCAGGACCAGTACCGGCGTCAGAGGCATCACCCTCGCGCCAGGAGACCGCGTCATCGGCATGACTACCGCACCAGAAACAGGCGTGTTAGCAACCATTACCGAAAACGGCTACGGCAAGAAGACCAGGATCAGCGACTACCGGCTCATCAGCAGGGGCGGCAAAGGCGTCAGGAACATCATCTGCTCGGCCAGGAACGGCGTCGTCGTCGCCATCAGGCGCGTAGAAGACGAAGACGACCTCGTATTCATCACCGCTAAAGGCATCGTGATCAGGACGCCAGCAAAGGACATTTCTACTATTGGTCGCAACACGCAAGGCATGCGGCTCATGAAACTCGCGCCGGGCGACAAGGTCGTCTCAGCAGCAAAGATCATACAAGAAGACGACGGCGACGTCCAAGTGACGCAAGAATAAGGAACTTTTTTAAACAACCAGCCCTTTAATGCAGCCATGCGCGTCGACGCCGAACGGCTCCGGGAGAAAGGCTGGTCAGAAGCAGAGATTACGCACGCGCAAGGCATCGTCACCAAGGCGAAGAAGCGCCGGTACCAGCATCGGAACGCGCTGGACGAAGCAGTGTACTGGGGGTTGCTCGTCCTCTCAGCGGGCACCATGGTCGCCGTCGCGTACTGGATCATCCCCTTGTTCATCTTCGCGAGCAGCAAGGTGCTCTACCCCCTGCTCATCCTCATCGGCCTGTCGTTCGGTATGCTGTTCACGGTCATCATCAAGGACCTCGACCACCTGAAAACGCACCACCACATCATCCTCGTGCTCATCGTCCCCATCACTGGGAAAATCAGTTTCCTCGCGCTGCTCGGCAGCATCAGCAACGCGGAAAGCATCGGGGGCATCGCGCACAGCCCGGTCGTCGCCGGCGCGGCGTTCATCATCAGCTTCCTCGCACCCTACCTCTTCCACCTGCTAGCCAGAAAGTGATACCATGGACCTCTGTGAATGGACGAAGATATACCTCAAGCAACGGGACCTGCACCGGAGAGCGATCGCGTCCCTGGAAAAGACCACCAAGGGGTTCACCATCGTCACGAAGGACGGCGGCCAGCAAGAAGTCGTCGTCCAGGAGACGCTCGCTCCGGCAACAGCGCGCATCATCGTCTGCTTGAACACCAGGCAGAACGTCGACGTCCTCGTGAGGAAGTGGCGTGACTTCACGCAGGAGCCGGACCTGCTCCTCGTGTTCGCTAATCCTGTGACGAACGAGAAATGGCTGCTGAAGCCACACCATCACGACAAGGTAGCGGACGAGGAGAGCCTCAAGCAAGGATTGCTGGCGATGTATGAGGCTATCACGAGCGCGCGAACGCAAAACACTTAATCATTGACGCATCCCTTTTCATGTTCATGGAGACAAAGTTCCCTACCGGCACGGCCGTCTTCGACTGGTTGTTGGAAGGCGGGTATGAGCATGATTGCATCACGACACTGTATGGACCTGCTGGCAGTGGCAAGACGAATATCTGCTTGATAGCAGCGGCGGCCACGCCTGAAGGCAAGAAGACTGTGTACATCGATACCGAGGGCAGTTTCTCTATCAGCCGGCTCAAGCAGTTGCGGGATGATTGGAGGAATGTGTTGGAGCGCGTCATCATCTTGCAGCCCACGACGTTCGAGGAGCAGAAGAAAGTCTTCGAGAAGCTGAAGGAATTGGTGAATGACAAGATTGCCATGATCATCCTGGACTCTTCGGCGATGCTGTACCGCTTGGAGATGGGCAAGTCCAAGGACGTGCACGCCGTCAATCGCGCGTTGGGCACGCAGCTCGCTTACCTGACGCAGATTGCCCGAAAGCAGAACGTCCCGGTCATCATCACCAACCAGGTCTACGCTGATTTCGAGGACAAGGATAAGGTCAAGATGGTCGGTGGTGACTTGTTGCGGTACGCGAGCAAGTGCTTGATCGAGTTGCAGAAGTCAGGGAAGAACCGTCTTGCGGTACTCCGGAAACATCGTTCCATCGAGGAGGATAAGGAGGTCTTGTTCAGGATAGTGGATAAGGGGGTGGAGGAGGTTGGCTCGTAAGGCTGGGCTCGTTCTGCGCTTGTTCATCTTCGTCCTGCTCTGGGTAGTCGGCGGCTTGTTCTTCGGCGAGTACGGGGGCGCCATCGGGATGCAGGGCAGTATGTTGTTCATCGGCGAGAGCATCGTCGGTACGGGCAGCTTGGCGCGGCAGGGCGGCGACGTCATCCTCTTGATCGCGTCGTTCATCATCACCGCCGCGGTGTATTACCTCGTCGCCGTGGTCATCACGTTCTTCCTCGTCAGGGCGTTCGGGAGGAAGTGATTATTCTTCCGAGAAGTCGTCCATGGTGTACTTGAAGTCTTCGTCTTTCTTGATGAGTCCTCGTTGTTTGAGGTAGAGCTTGGCGAACAGGTAGTAGACGAGCCCTAGCGATTTCTTGCCTTTGTTGTTGCAGGGCACGACGAGGTCGATGCCGTTCGCTTGGTTGTTCGTGTCGCACAATGCGATGACGGGGATGCCGACTTTCTGGGCGTCTGCGATGGCATTCTTGTCCGGCCAGGCGTCGGTGATGATCATTATCTTTGCTTCGACGAAGTCTCGTAGGTTGGGGTTGGTCAGCACTCCTGGCGGGTAGCGGCCTGCGAAGTGCTTTGCGCCGGTCGCTTCCGCGAACGCCTTGGCGGGTTTCCAGCCGTTCTCTCTCCGTGAGACCGCGAGTATGTCTTCGGGCGCGAACCTTGCGAGGAACTTGACGGCGAGCCGGATGCGTTCGTCGATGGCTTGGATGTTCAGTACGGAGAGGCCGTCCGGCCTGGTCTTGTAGATGAAGTTGGCCATGTGCTTGGTCCTGAACTTGGTGCCGATGTGGATGCCGCTTTTTAGGTAGTCTTCGTTCGGGATGAGGAGTTCCGCGTCTTCTGGCATTTTTTTCTCCTGTCTGCCCGTCTTTTTTACCTTTGGGCAGCGCTGCCGGCACGCTTCGAGTGAGCGTGTCTGCGTCGGTCGTGGTTGGCAGGAACAACGGACCGTTTATAAATCTGGTGGTCGTGCGTCATATGTTGCCAGTGCTTTGTACACCGGGCCTGTCGGTGTCAGGGTCGTTCGGTAGAGCTTGAAGCTGTTGACTTCGAAGGAGAGTCGTTCGAGGCGGAGCTGGTGCATGGTCTTGATGATGGCTGCTCGTTGCGCCGGTGTTGCTCGTTTCATCCTGCTAAGGGTGAGGTGCGCCTTGAACGTCTTGTCTGGCTTGAAGCGGCGGCTTATCTGTCGTTGGAGGTTGAGGAGTTCCTCGTTGTCTTCGAGGCCGGCCCAGATAACGTTTGGGTTGTCGTCGTCGGGGAAGCTGCCGATGCCTGCGAGGGTGAGGGTGAACGGGTTGAAGGTGATGGTTCTTAGGGCGTTCTTGACACGTTCCGGGTCTTGTTCTCCGAGGAATGCGAGGGTGAGGTGGATGTTTTTCGGCGGGACGTGGCGTAGTCCTGGGAGTGGTAGCGATCGTTGTATGAGGGCGAGTTGTTCTCTGACTGGGCCTGGCGGGTCGATGGCGATGAAGAGTCTCATGGGTGCAAGAAAGAAAAAAAAATGTAAGTATAAAAGAATTTGCTTAGGCCTTTTCTTGTTTTTCTTCCTCTTCGGATGGTTTTTCTGCCGGTGTTTCCGGGGCTTGCTCTGGTGCTGCGGGCGGCTCTTCTTTCGGCTCCTCAGACTTCTCTTCAGGCGCCTCTTCGGGTTCTTCCGCTGGTGGTTTCGGTGCGGTTACTTCCTCTTCTTCTTTGGGTTCTTCTTTCGGCTCCTTTGGCGCTTCTTCGCCGAAGTCCTCGGTGTCTTCTGTCTTCTCCGCGGTCTGGGCCACTTCTTGGATTTCTTGCGCTTTCGCTTCTGCCGCTGATTTCGGTGGTTGCTGCGAGGTCTCGACTGGTCCTTGCGCTGCGCCGACCACGTCTGCGAATCCTACTTTCCGTAGGACCTTGGTCACTTTGATGCGTACTTCGTCGCCTTCTTTGACGTTCGGCACGAATAGGACGAAGCCGTCTTTCTTGGCGACGCCGTCCCCTTTCTCGCCGACCGCTTCTATCTTCACGTCCAATTCCTCACCTTCTTTTACTGGCGGGACGCGGTCAAATCGGTCTCGTCT
>WJKR01000047.1 GCA_014729015.1 Candidatus Woesearchaeota archaeon
GGCTTGTTTCAGGTCTTCTGGTCGTTGGCAGAGGAAGGTCATCGTACCCGACTCTTTGAGCACGAAGTCCGCCTGGTAGAAGAGGCGCTTGTGCAGCTCCTTCGCCTTGGCTTCGGGGACGTGCTTGCTCGCCTCCACTGGCTGGGTGACGATGCAATCGACGCTTTTCGCTGTGAGCTTGGTATCGATCCATTCGACGTCGAGCTTGGAAAAAGTGATGCGCTTGTCCACACCAGCGATCTTCGCGTTCTTCTTGGCCGCGGTGACGTTACGGAGCTGCGCGTCGAACGCGTTGATGGCGTTTTCCGCAACGGGTCGTTGCTGGCCGTCGAGCGATTCGATGACGTCATCCGCCTCCTTGAACAAGCGGTAACGCCTGCACGCCAAGTCCTTGTCATAGAAGTGCAGTGATCTGTTTGCTGCGAGAAGCGCCGCTTCGATGGGGATGACGCCACCGCTCGTGTATGGGTCCAGCAAGGCCTTTCCAGGCTGCCAGCCGCCCGCCATTAAGAGGCAGGCCGCGGTCGTCCCTTTGATGCTGTGCGGGTTGTTGAACACCTTGTACGACCGTTTGTCCGCCGGCTTGCCGAGGAGGTCGAGGGCGAGCCACGCCTTTGCTCGGGTGACGTGCAGGTAGAAGAGCACGTCCGGTTTTTTGAGGTGCACTGCAGGGACAAACCCTGCGTCTTCCCGGGCGTAGCGCTTGATCTGCTTGCCGGTTTCTTGCGAGAGGTCGACGGAGTTGTACTCCTGGTCTCCTGAGCGTTCGCAGTGGACGTGGAATGATTGCTCCTTGGTGAGGAGTTCCTTGTAGTTGAGTACGCCGGTAGCGAGGTGCAAGTGCGCGGCCATGCCTTCTAGGGTGGGGTCGATCTCCAGTGATGCGGAGAGTCCCATGCAGATCCTGGTCGGAGTCTGCAGGAGGTAGGCTGCCTTGATGAGGTCATGCGTGGTGCAGTCCAGTTCTACCGTGGTCTCGGTCGTCCTCGGCAACCCTCGGAATCCTTTGAGCTCGAGCTCTCTGGTGACGTCCGGCGCTGTCCCTGGTTCGCAGGCGAGGAAGAGCGTTCGTTTCATAGACGATGAGAAAACAACGGTTGTTTTTAAAGGTTATACTGGTTTGCCCGCGAGGCGGCCGGCGAGTTCCTTGATGGCTGCTGCTGGCGGCCGCTTCGGGTAGAGGTCGTAGTATGGGACACGTTTGTGCAGGGCGTGCTCGAAGCGCTCGTCGTAGGGAATGATCGCGATGATGGGAGTGTTCAGGAATCGTTCGACCTGTTCTTGGTTGAGCGAGTGCTTGGCTGCCTTGTTGACCACGACGCCGGCGATGATCTTTTGTTCCTGTTCTGCTTGCGCGATGATCCTGTTCGCGTCGACGAGCGAGGGCAGGTCGGGGTTGGTGATGATGAGCACTTGGTCCGTGGCTGCTAGGACGTGGCGGTGGTCTCCTGGCGGGCCGTCGTACAGTACGTGGTCCGCTGCGCCATGGAATTTTTTGAGGCGGCGGTGGTCGAGGTCCAGTTCTTTGGGGTGGGGGTCGCCCGGGACGTACTTGAAGCTGTCGGGGCGGTGGACGATGGATCGTACCGCTGCGAGCCGGTTGGCGAGCACGTCGTGGACCGTGTCGATGTGGTGGCCGTGGCCGAGGGAGAAGCCGACGTGCGGCGTGTGGAGATTGGCGTCGATGAGGATGGTGTCTTCTCCGATGCTGTGCAGCGCCGCTGCGAGGCTGATGGCTAGGGTCGTCTTGCCGGTGCCGCCTTTTCCTGAGAGGAGTGCGAGGTGCTTGCTCATTCGTCTCCTTCCGGGGAGTGCTCTTTTATAAGTTCTTCGACTTTCCGGTAGCATTCGAGCATGAAGTGGTAGTAGTTCGTGATGATGTCGATATCCACTATTTCTTCCCGTCCTTCGATAATGGTGCGCATGGTGACGTTCCTGCGGTACTCATTCTCTCGTTGCGGGTTGCTCCTGAACAGTTTCCGCAGGAGGAAGAAGAGGTTGATGTTGTTCTTGATGACCTCGTCTTCGGGGTAGAGCTGTTTGACCAGGTTGCCGCGCTCGATTGGCGATGGGGGGATGCGGTCCGCTTTTTTTTGCTCGATGGCGAGCTTGATGAGTCCTTCGATGAGGAATTCGTAGCCGTCGATCATGCGGTTGATGATGTTCAGGAGTACGTCGACGGTTCTCGTGTATTTGAGGCTGACGTAGATCTGGTGGTCTACTCGTTTGAGTTCTTCCTTAGCGTCTTCGATGCATTGTCTCATGCCTGCTCACCAGTTGCAGGAGCTCGTGGACGAGTTCCTTAGTCTTGCGCAGCGCTGCCTTGAGTTTTTCTTCGTCCAAGACCCGTATTTTGTAGCGCTCGTCTGCCATGACGTATTTCTCTTTCCTGGGGAATTCTGTCGGGCTTTCTTTGTGTTCTGCCACTAACTCTTTTATTTCTGCGATGAAGCGCACCCATTTGCGGTCGATGTTGTAGCCCGGCACGATGTACGCTTTGAAGTGGGAGAACTTGCTCTCGAACGTGTCGTGGAACGGTCCGATGCGTTTGCCGCGGCGTTCGTGGTGGAGGACTGCTGCCATGGCGTTTGTGAGCGCCATGAAAAGGTTTTCGAGCACTGCGACGAGGAGCTTGGGGTCTTTGACCATAGGGTAGGTCATGGTCAGCATGTGGTCGGCTACTCGTATGTTCTGGCGCGCTCGGTCCCGGTATGTCACGTATTTCTCCATAAGAAATGGGTGTTACTTGACGGGGATATTTATAGATTTGGGTGGTCGTAACGGGTGGTATGGTTTTAGGGTGAGCAGTTTTTGGTCGCCTATCTCTCGTTGGTAGCGTTTATGGGTCGCTGGGTCGTTGTTGGCGTCGTTGACGTGTTGGATGTAGTCTTGGAAGGTGAAGGGCAGTCTTTCGACGAGGTCGGGGTAGTTCTCGAACAGGTTCTTCTCGGGGTTTGGTGAGGGGACGATGATGACGTCTAGTGATTCCGCGTGCGGCTGCGTGTTCTCGTATTGTCCTTCGTAGAGGTAGACGTTGGTGCGGTCACTGAAGTCGAGAACGTGTCCTTTCCTCTTGTACATGAATGGGATGAACACGTGTATGCCGTAGTCGGCGTTGTGCTGATTGTGGTTGCGGAGCAGTTGGATACCGAAGGGGTGTTGCTCGTCGATATAATCAGTGATGTATTTGCTCGCGATCTGGGTGTAGTCGAAGCATGCGCCGAGGAAGCTCATGTCGCGGTCGTTGATGATGTCGACCGGGCTTCGCTGCGCAAACTTTCGCTTGAATCGATGCTCTGACCACTGCGTGATAGGGGTGTGCTTGTTCAGCCAGTCCAGGAGCACTTGCATCCGTTTGATGAGGTAGTCGTCCATGTCTTAGTCGCCTTGCAGTTTGAGTATCGCTTCTGCCAGGTCACCTTTTGCTGCTGCTATTGCTTCCTTGGCTTGTTCCTCACTCACGCCTGCTTGGTCCTTGACGGTCTGGACGTCTTCTTCAGAAATAGTCGGGTTGGTGTCTGTTGCTCGTTCTTGCGCTTCTCCCACGACTTGGTAGGTGTCTTGTCCCATCATGTTCACTTTGGTGACATTGGGCTCGGTAATGACGATCTCTTTCTCCGGTGCTCGTATGATGACTTCTGTTGCTGCTATCTCTTGCTGCTGTATGCCCATGCGTTTCATGGCTTGTTTCATCATCCGTGGGTTCATACCGGGCATCATAGGCTTAACCAGAGCAGTATTTCTATGAGTATGACTACTATCGCGAAGATGACGATGTGGATGGGTTGGAAGGTAATCTTGCTTTTGTAGTCGTCGAAGAATTGTGTGATGCCTGCTCCTGAGCTGGGCATCCTGATCTTGTCATTCCGTCCCATGGTGGTTCACGATTGTTGTTGATTATAAAAATGTGTCGGGTCGCGGTAAGCTGCCTTTTGTACGCTCCGAAGCATCATCCTGTGATGCCGGTGAGCGTTGACGACATTCAACTCAGCGCCTTTTGGCTTGCACAAGGTGGGACTCGCCGTTTCATCCTTTCCATGGAAGACGTCAGCAGGTTGGTCTCAGTCAAGTTGCCTTGACCTTCGCGTGCATCATCCCATTTCCATGGGGGTCTCGTTTCGGGGCGGTTGCCGACGATTTCTCGTCCCGGCCACGACGGCCGGCGCCTTTGTCCAGTGGTCATGCAAGCGTTTGAAGCTCTTATGACCGCGTCGTGTGGGCAGACTTTCCTCGGCATGAGGCCGTGAGTCGTCTCGCGACCCTACACATGGCGTGTGGGAAGTAGTCTTCATTTATAAAAAGATATTATTTTCTTTATTGAAAATAATTAGGTTTAAAGCAAAGAACGAAATGAAAGAACACATGCAAGCATTCCAGAAGAAAATTCTCGACTATTACAAACAAAAAGGACGAAACCTACCCTGGCGGAACACCACTAACCGCTACCACATCCTAGTCTCAGAAATCATGCTCCAGCAGACGCAAGTAGACCGCGTCATACCAAAATACAAGGAATGGCTACAAACCTTCAAGACGCCGTCCGCTCTAGCAGCAGCGCCTCTGAGCAAAGTGTTGCAATTATGGAGCGGGTTAGGCTACAACAACAGAGCCAAACGACTGCACGACGCGGCAAAGATCATCGCACAAAAACATAACGGACAAGTACCAGACACCATCGAAGAACTCATCAAGCTCCCCGGCGTCGGACCCTACACTGCCAGATCAGTCTTGATCTTCGCAGACAACGAAAACCTAGCAACGGTCGACACCAACATAAGAAGAATCCTCATCCACGAATGCAAACTCAAAGAGACCATCACCGACAAGGAACTCTTCAGAAAAGCGCAAGAAACACTCCCAAAAGGGAAAAGCAGGGAATGGCACAACGCGCTCATGGACTACGGCGCACAACAACTCACCAGCAAGGCATCGGGCATCAAGCCGAAAACAACACAACCCCCGTTCAAAGGCTCGCGCAGATACTACCGCGGCCGGATCATCAACCACCTGACAAGCAACGAAGACCTCAGCCTCAAAAAAGCGAAAAAACTCTTCCCGGACTGCGAACAAGACCTCACAACAATCTTCCAAGAGCTCGAACAAGAAGGCCTCATACAGAAAAAGAGCAACACCTACCGCATCACTTCTTGACCATGTACCGCAAACAATACCGGATTTGCTCCTCAGTCCACCCATGAGCCACCAAATGATCCCTGAAATGCTCCACAGGATAATCATTATCGACAACCTTCTGCAAGAACGCGGTCAACCGCTGCTCGTTCTCAAGCTTGGCGAACGGCGACGGCGGCCTCTCCTCTGGCAAAGACTCCTCACGAGGCGGCGTAGGCTCGTGGAAATCCCCTCCCCGCGGCTCCAAAGCCGCTTCCGCAGCGGCGACCGGCGAACCATCGCCAGCCAAAGACGACACCAACTCGCCCTCCGGCTCAGCAACACCACGCCGACGACGATGCCGCCGATGACCACGACAACAATCATCCAGGCCCACCACGGCAACTGCCACACCCGATCGAAC
>WJKR01000048.1 GCA_014729015.1 Candidatus Woesearchaeota archaeon
GCCCGGGAGGATTCGAACCCCCGATCTTCCGGTCCTTGGCCTTGGAACACCATGGTTGTTGTTCCAATGAAGCCGGATGTTGTGGACGAGCCCTATGAAGGCGCTCTATCCAGACTAAACTACGGGCCCTAAGGGTTCAGAGTATCAGAACGTCCTTTATAAACGTTATCTTTCTCGCAGCCCTTCCCACAGGAACAATCCTCCCACCACGAGCACGGGGAGCGATATGAGCAGGAAGCCGATGACCTCCCGGTACGTGTCGAACCAGAACGTGAACACGACGCCCAGCAACAAAAACGCCGCCCCACCCCATTTGGGCAGCTTCCATGCCAGGATTAACACCCCGATGAGCACGAAGCTGGGCACCATATGCATGACAAAAGCCAACAACAGCTTCCATCCTTTGTATTCCCAGAACACATCCATGGCGAACATGCTGACGAACAGCACGAACAACATACTGAGCGCTCGCGGCAGCCAGTACAGCCATCCTCGCCTCATGTAATGTGCTTCTTCGTGAGATGACTATTTAAGCTTTTCCAACACGACATCAATGGTGGAGACGCGCACGTCCTTCCCTTCGTTGTTCTTGAACTCTTCCGAGTTGATGTTGATGTCTTTTACGCGTATCTGGTCTTTCAGGAACCGCTTGCACGCCACCTCGGCCACGTCCACCGCTCGTGAGATGAACTTGCCGCGCGCTTTCACCAACACCTCGGACGCGCCTTTCGTCGTGAACTGCACGACCACGGAAGTCACGTAGTTCATGAACGGCTTGTTGCCGATATAGATAAAGTTGTCTCTTCCCGTCGTCTCCGTCATTGCCAGTCACCTCCATGCCTGGTCGTCATCGCTTAGCGTTGCTCTTTCTTCTTGCGGACGAGGTAGCCGGCGATGGCGTTCCTCATCTTCTTGCTGCTAATCTCTGTCTTCTTGGTGAGTTGCTGCTTGTTCTCGTCGAAGTTGTTGCCGAACGTCTCTGGATTCTCCTCGAGTATCTCCCTAGTCTTAGATTTGATCAATTTAGTCTTGATTCTGCCCATGCGGTCATCACTTACGAACGCAAGAATGAGAATCCTTTTATAAAGGTTGTGGCAGGGGACAAAGGATTTAAACACCTCCTTATTACCTTGCCGGATGCGTTTTGAGGTCGGCTACAAGGGGAAACGATTGCAGCTCAAAGTCGACGGGGAAGCGTCCTCGAAGGAGCTGCGCTCGTTGTTGTCAGGCATCACCGAGGTCGAGCAGCAAGTCTCTGAGACAGACCTGCGGGCAAGAGTCGTCCGGCAGCTCAAGACAGAGATCCTGCAGGACGGCGAGGAAGAGATCCATGCGCCTGGGTGGTGGGACTTGCCACAGGACCTGACCAAGAACAGGGAGGCAGCTGCGTTTCTGACCATGGAAGCAGACCTCAACCAGTCGTTGGTGTACGAGAAGTTGTCGTTCTCCTTGAAGACCGTGATTACGGAGCAGGGCAAGCAGCTCGTGCTGGACCGCGACCAGTTAAGGAGTTCGCTGAAGCGGTTCGGGGTCACGGAACGGCTTCCCGCCACGAGGTCGGTGCTGGTCCGGGTGAAGGGGTCGTTGTCTGACGACGTGCTGGCCGAGCTCGAGGACTACCTGCAGTCGTTCCTGCGCGTGGACCGGTGCAAGGTCATGTTTGAAAAGAGACAGTACGGCAACCGGGTGTCGTTAGAACTCGTCCTCTTCGGCGACTTCTTGCTGGCGGACTAGGGCTTCACATCTCTTCCAGCACGGGCAAGCCTAATAATTCCACGACCCTCCCTAAGAGTTCGCGCGCCTTGAGAACAAGCAGCAACCGCGCCTTCTTCTCTTGCGCAGGCGCTTTCAGGATGGGGTGCGCGTGATAATAGCGGTTGGCTGCTTGCGACACGTCCAACGCGTACCTCGCCACCGTGGCGGGCCGGTACTTCTCAGCCGCTTCCGTCACCACGTCGTTCTCCCTACTCATCAGTTTGATCAACGCCTGCTCTTCAGCGGTCGCTAGCTTCGCGCAGTCAACGTTATCGCTCACTTTCTTGCCGTGCTTCCGCAAGATGGATGACAACCGGGCAGAGGTGTACTGCAGGTACGGCCCGGTCTCTCCTTCGAAGTCCACCGCTTTCGCGACGTCGAAGACGATCCTCTTGTTCGGCTCCTGCAACACCATGGGGAACTTCATCGCCGCCAACGTGATCGCTTTCGCTGCTTGTTCCCGTTTTTTCTTATCCCAATCCTCATGTCTACTCGCGACTTCCTTGGTCGCTTGCGCGAATACATCGTTATATAAATCATCGAAGAGTATGGCAGTCCCTTCCCTGCTGCTCATCTTGCCGCTCGCGAGCATGACTAGTCCGTAGGACAGGTGATAGCACTTCTTCGCTTGCGCGAACCCGTTCTTCTCCAGGAGCTTGAACAATTGCTGGAAGTGTAGCTCCTGTTCCGAGCCGACGACGTACACGCTCCGTTCGATGTCGTACTCGTTGAACTTCTCGGCTGCCAGCGCGAGGTCCTTGGTGAGGTACGGCGTGGTGCCGTCGCTCTTCCGTATGATAGCGGTGTTCAGCCGCTCTGCTTCGAGGTCTGCTATCAGTGCGCCGTCGCTCTCCTTCAGCACGCCTTTGCTGTGCATCTCGTCGACGATGCTTTTCACGTGCTTGCTGACTTCCGAGTCGTAGAACTGGGCGTCGAACGGGAGCATCTCCAGTTGCTCGAAGATGCGGTGCCAGTCGTCCAGTGACCACTGCCTGGTCTTCCTCCAGAGACTGGTGAGCTTCTTGTCCCCTGCTTCGAGTCGTTGCAGGACGCTGTCCGCCGCCTGTTTTGCTTCGTCGTCAGCCGCCGCTTTTTGCGCTCCTTCGCGGTACATGCTGCCGAGCCATTGCAGCTTGTTCTCGCCCGGCGCTTCGTCGAAGTGGTAGGCCTGCAACGCCCACAAGCATTTCGCGACGTGCGCGCCGGTGTCGTTGATGTAGTACGCGTTCACCGTGGGGAAACCCGCTGCTCGCATGATTCTTGCCAGGGCGTCGCCGAGCGCCATGTTCCTCAGGTGGCCGATGTGCGCTTCCTTGTGCGTGTTGGCATTGCTGTGTTCGACCATGACGCGCTCCTTCCGTTTTGGTAGGTTCTGCTTCTTCTTGAGCACGACCTCCGCTAGGAGCGATTTGTTGATGAAGAAGTTGAGGTAGGGCCCCGCGCTGGTGACGCTGTCCACGGGCAGTTCGGGTTTGAGCTCCTGGGCGAGGTCCGCGGTGACGAGGTTGGGCGCTTTCTTGCGGTCTTTCGC
>WJKR01000049.1 GCA_014729015.1 Candidatus Woesearchaeota archaeon
CACTTTGCCTTTACCCATGTCTTCCTTTTCTTGCATCTCAAGCAGTATTTCTTGTAGTCCCTTATGTTGGATGTCGCTCCTAGATCGGTATAGGTCGGCCTGCTCCATTTGTGGACGCCTAATTTGCAGAGAAATGGTTTTTTCATATGAAAGAGGGTATTTAAACCATTATTTAACTTTTTCCTACACATTTCTCACGTTTCCTGAGATTTTTCTCAGTGCTCACCCTTCCATTTATAAACAAATCTTTTTTTTTTGGGGTTGTTTTCCGATATTGTTTCCATCGCCTTTATCAATCAGTCACTCCTTGGCAACGACGCTTAAAACGTTTCTGGTCTTATACTACCGCAATACTTATGAAAGCGTTTTCATCCTTCAATGGTATGAGGTGGTAACATGCGAGAAGACGGTACGCGTGAGCTCCCTCTTCATGAAGAGCATGAATGGAACATCTACAACGATGACGCCCGTTCCCGGCTCGTCGAGTCCGACAGCCTCGACCCTGAAGAGGAAGGGTTCATGCGCGGCTACGAGGACGCTTAGTCGACGATCATCCCGTTGACAAACCATTTTTTTCCCCTTTTTTTTTGCAACAATGATTATATACCCCTTCTCTTCCCCCTACCTATGCGGACAGTCCATTACCAGTCGGCAAAGCAGCGATACGTCCCGTACAAGCAGAACTAATCCTACCGCATGTACGGCTCGCAGATATCCCACGCTCGTCCCACCGCTTCACGAGCATCGTACAATTTCTCCGCGACAGATGCTGCCCGGTGGTGATACGTAACCGCTAATTTGTCGAGAAGAGTCGTCGTGACGTCGTATTGCAGGTCGCCGATCGCCGCGACCAATTCGTCCAACGATCCCTGGAACAACGGCACGTCCAAGGATTCTCCTTTATCATAAGCGTACGCGTCAGCCGCGTCGAGGAAGCAACCACCGACATGATACAACTCCGATGCCAACCGGTTCCGCCCGCGACCTTCATCAGCCTCGGCTTGACGATGATACTCCCTCCCTAGCTTCTCAAGAAACGAAACGGCGACGTCGTACTGCAGGGCACTGATACTAGCAACCAGTTCATCTATCGAACCGTCAAGACCGACAATTTCTCGAGGATGCTTAGTGCAATCGTCCATGTATCGAGAGTTATCACAACCATTATAAACCCTTTCCTCCCAAACCCATTTAAATCTTCCTGCACTCCTCTTTGGTCATGAACCCTTTCAACATCCACGTCTATCATAAGAGTACTGGTTTTGGCTACATCATCCTCAACGGAGAAAAAGAAATAAGCTCATTACACCACTTCAAAGAAATTGACGAATTATTCTTAGAAATACTCCAAGACAAATACGAAACGTACACGCTCAACGACATCCCTCCAAAGTTCGAAACAATCGTACCACAACAATACAGAGACGACCCTACGGCGAGAAGACTTGACCATGAAGAACTAGAAGGTATCATCGAAGCGCTAGGACTGGAAATGGCGTACTCATCACCACAGAACCGTTACTTAATCCCCAGAAAACAACTGACCGATTTGTTGTCAGAAGTAGACGATTACCTTGCAAGCGTTCTTAACGAAAACCTATATCGGGAACAAGGAGAAGAAAAAGGAGGATTCATATTCCTAGAGTACGACGAAGACATCGTCCTCACACCCATGCCAGGACAAGAACAAAAACCTGATTTCTCATTAGAAAAACTAGACACAGCAAAAACCATTGACATCTACGTCAGCAAGTACGAGTGCGACAACGAGGAATGCTCATCAAAGATTGACGTCCACCCACCACCGTTCGCCTACATAGCAATAAAAGGGACAGAAGCAGCCATCACCACGAACAAAGCGTACGGCTGGACGATCAACACCCTAACACTAGAAGACCTCTTCGCGAAATACGTGCCGAAAGAGCAGAACTAAAGCCAACTCATCCCTTCCCATCCACTGGCAGCTCGACATCAGCAGTGACGTTGATGCGCAGCTTCCGCAAGGCGCCGTCATCGCCGGGCGTGGGCAAGATGGTGGCGTGCATCTCGCACCCGTTGAGCTCCCGCAACAACGACACGCACCGCTGCGCCAAGGGGTTGTGCGCCGACGCGATGGCGAGCGTTATCAAGGTCTCCTCCAAGTCGAGGCTGGCGTGCGACAACCCGAACTGCTCGGTACGCAACCCCTGGATCGTCCCGATGATGTGCTTCGGCAACAACTTGAGGTCGTCAGGCACGCCCGCGAGCGTCTTGAGCGCGTTGAGGACCACCGCCGCCTCCGCGTGCAGCAACGACGAGCTCTTCCCCGTCACCAACCTGCCGTCAGCGAGCTCGACCGCGGCGGCGTGCGCCTGCTTCTCCTTCCGCTTCCTCCTCGCCGCCACGACGACGCGGCGGTACGCGGGGGTGAGCCCCAACTCCTGCATGATCTCATCCATGCGGCGAAGGGTTTCCAACGACTCGATGCCGCGGAAGAACTTCTGACGATAGCTGAAGTAGCGGCGGACGACCTCCTGCTTGCTCGCCTCACGCACCACGCCATCATCGACGATGCCCTCCTTCGCCCGGTTCACGCCCATGTCGGTCGGCGAGCGATAGGTCGAGACGAAGTTGTCGCTCGTCGTCGTCCGTTTCAGGATGGCGTCCAGGATCTCGAAGTTCTCGACGTCCCGGTTGTAGTTCACCGCCTCCTTCCCGTACGCCTCCTGGTGGAAGCGGTCGACGAGGTTCCGGTCCTGCAAGTCAGCGGCCGCCGCCTCGTACGCCAGGTTGACCGGGTGCTTCAACGGCAGGTTCCAGATAGGGAACGTCTCCAGCTTCGCGTACCCCGCGTCGACGCCCACCTGGTTGTCGAGGTAGAACTGTGCCAGGCACGTCGCGCACTTCCCAGCGCCGGCCGCCGCGCCGGTCACGATGACCAGCGGCTTCGTCGTCTCGATGCGCGGCTGCTTGCCGAACCCCCGCTCGCTCGTCACCGCGTCGAGCTCGCGAGGATAGCCTTTTATCTCGCCGGTGACGTACACGCGTTCCCGGAGGTTCTCCAGCCGACGCTTGAACCGCGAAGCGGCGCTCTCCCCCTCGAACCGGGTGATGACGACGGCGGTGACCGTCAATCCCTGCTCTCGCAACGCCTGTATCTCCTTGATGGCGAGCGTGTCGTGCGTCAATCCCAGGTCGTGGCGGATCTTGCCCTTCTGCAGCTCCTTGGCGCCGACGCAATACAGGATCTCTGACTCGTCCTTCAGTTCCTTCAGGAGCTGCACCTTGAGGTCCTTCTCATACCCGGGGAGGACGCGCGCAGCGTGATAGTCCGTGAGTATCTTACCACCGAACTCGAGGTAGAGTTTGTCGAAATGCGCGACCCGGTCGAGGATGGCCTTGACCTGCTCGTCGAAGTATCGCCGCGAGCTGAAACCCTGCTTCGTGATAGCGCCTGTCAGTGAAGAACCCTGCTGCTGTGCCATGACAGGACAATTCACTAGCGATTATTTAAGGATTCGGGTAGTGGAGCATACACTTCTGAAAGGAGCGATCATCCGCCGCGGACCGCCCTCACCTGCTCCTCCGGCAACCGCTCAATCACCCATCCGAAAAAAGCGTTCAACGGCTTCCGAAAGATCCAGATGACATAGATGAAGAACACGTAACGGACGAACCAGGGATTACGCTGCAAAAAACTAAAGGCGGCGCCGGAAGCGCGGAACGCGAACCGTGACGTGACGATTTCCATGACGCCCCTGCCGGCATGCGTAGAGATGCCCATGCTCTCATCCAAGAAACGAACTATTTAAGGCTTTTCGCTCATGAGAAAGAGAACACAAAAAAAAAATTATTCCTCGTCCTCTGCCGCCCGCGCCTCATCGATCTTCCTCTTGCACTCCGGGCAGTAGATGAACGTGCCTTCGCCCCGCTTGTGCACCATGCGCTTCCCGCATTTCCGGCAATAAGAAACGACGTTGTACTCGACCATGACACTGCCCAAGAATAAGCCTGGCTTTATAAAACCAATGGTTTTTTCTCATACGATGAGTGCTTGTTCGTACACGTTGCCAGCGTCGTCGATGTACGCTAATCCTTTCACGTCCAGCTCGTTATCAGCATACACGACCCGGTAGTACTCCTCGCCGTCGTTGCCGACGACGCGTTCAGCAGACTCGAATACGTAATCATGCCCGGCAGCGTACTCGGCGAACACGTCTTCGGCGTCACCGACGTCCAGCACGGCCCTACCGGTCTCCTCCACCCGCGTCATGCCCGCCTCTGCACCGCCCGGCGCCACGGCACGCACCGGCTCCTGCGATTCCCCGCACTCGCTCCTGTCCAAGACCTTGTTGCCATCATCGCACGTGAACAGCTCCGGCAACTCCTGGCGTCCCTGCGGCTCGCCAGCGCACCCTGCTAGGAGCAACGCGACGGCCAAGAAGCAATACGCTCGCCTCATTTTGACGGGTACAGGTACACCCGCTGGTGGCTCATGACCTCGGGCGTGATGAAATCCGCTTGGGTCGTCGAGCCAGTCTTCGGGATGAACCGCAACCACACCTCCTCTCCTTCCTCGAGGTACTTCCCCGCCTCGTGATACACCCTGATAATGTCGCCGTGCTTCACCCGGTCATCCACGCTGTTCTGGCCGCGGTTCAAGTACTCGTACGTGAAGAACCCGACGTCGCTGTTCGAGCGCGAATACCCGTTCGTCGCCAATCCGGTGATGAGCGCGTTGTCCAGACCGCTGCCTACTCCCTCGAACAAGTGGTCCACGGGGTCCAGCAAGCCGTTGCCGTTCTCGTCGATCAACCCCACCTGTCCGAGCGCGAAGACGTCGATGAGGTCGTTGTTGTACGCCTCGATAGCCTCCGTGCCGGTCCGCATCAGGCTGGTCTCGTTGATCGTGCACCCCGCCACGCAGTTGCCCGTCTCGATGCTGTAGTAGCCGCCGAGATCGCCGCACGCGCACCCCGCGTACTGGTCGGTGGCGCCGAAGATGTGCCCGAACTCGTGCGTGTACACGGCCGACTGCCACGGCGCGTTCGCAGCGCTGGCGATGAAGGTGTGCGGCCCGTTGATGTACGCGACGCCCGCGTACCCGTCCGGGAAGCCGCCGCCAGGCGTGTTGCTGCTGTCCACGACGAACAGGGTGAAGGCCCAGTGCGCGTTCTTCCGCTGCCGCAGCTCGTGGTTGAACGCACGTATGCGGGTGAACATGTCACCGGTGTCTGTAACGCCCATGTTGTCTAGGGTCTCGTTGATCCAGAGCTCCTCGTCCGTGGTGTTCTTGGTGATGGGCTCGTAGCCGGTCGGGATGTCGCGGTAGACTTCGAACGTGTGCCTGATGTTCGCTTTCGGCTCGATGTTGTTCCACCAGTTCAGGCTGTTGGCGGCGTGCTCGAGGGCTTCGTCCTGCTCCGCCGCGGTCCAGTTCTCAGTGTTCGGGTCGATGGCGCCGTTGCTCTCCGGGAAGATGACGGCCACGGCGACCTTGCCGATCATCATCTCGCTCGTCTGCGAGGGGCCGAACGTGCTGTAGAACGATGGCGGCACGGTGCTTTCGAACGCCTCGGTGCTGTAGTTCCTCGGCGTGTCGCTTGCGGTGAAGTAGCCTTCGAACACGTCGTGCTCGGTGATGCCTCCTTCCCGCAGCCGTAGTGATGCCGAGCTCTCGGCCGTGGATTCGGTGATGAGCATGCCTTCGAGCCTGACCGGGTCTGACCCGGCCGCCAGCTGGTAGATGGTGGCGAGGTGTTCGAGCCTGCCGTCGCTGCCGTCCACTCCTGAGACTTCGACGACCTTGGCGTTTGTGCTTACTTGCGCTTGGGTCTGTTTGCCCGAGGTCAGGGATTTCTCTTGGAGCTTGCCGCCGGTGGTCATGAGGACGCTCGCGGCCGTCGCGACGGCGAGCAACAGCGCCAAGAAGACGATGAGCGTCCCGATGCCCATTTCTCCCTTGTGTTTCATGTTACCCTCAGGATGAGTACTATTTTGTATACCAGTATAATAATTGTTGAGCTCATATATAAACGTTTCTGTTCCTGACCGCAACGAATAAAAACCCGCACGACACAGACCTACCTGATGAAACCCATCCACGCACTCCTCCCCCTCCTCCTCATACTCACCGCGTGCACCTACACGACCGGCAACGGCGTCCTCATCTCCAAGAACATCGAAACAACACCATACGAAAAGATCTCACTCCAATGGCAAGGAGACCTCCACCTCGCACAAGGCAACACCACCACTGTGCAAGTGGAAGGAGAGAGCAACATCATCGACCACATCACCATCACCACAGAAGGCGACACCCTGACCATCAAGAAAGCCAAGCAAACGACCATGCTCCGACCGACCACGACCGTCAAGTACTACCTCACCACCCCGGACATCAAGGACGTCACTATCACGGGCAGCGGCGACCTCCACTGCGAGACCCCCATCAACGGCGACCGCCTCGCATTCACCGTCACGGGCAGCGGCGACATCAAATGCGACGGCATCCGGACAGACAGGATCACGACGACCATCACCGGCTCAGGAGACCTCTACCTCTCAGACATCGACGCAGAAACAATCACCACCACGAACACAGGCTCTGGCGACACGTACCTCGCAGGCACCGCCGAGCGACACGACTACGAGGTCAGCAGCAGCGGCGACCTCCTCGCGCAACACCTCGCGACAGAAGAGACGACCATCAGCATCGCCGGCACCGGAGACGCCCGGGTGAGCGTGGAAGACGACCTCGACATCAGCATCGCCGGCACCGGAGACGTGTACTACGACGGCAACCCAGAGACCAACCAACGAATCACGGGCAGCGGCGACGTGCTCCAGCTCAGGTGAGTCCCTCCCCCACCTGCGCACCCCGCTGGCCTCGCGAAACGTCAGTCCTAAACACGGCGGCACGCACGCGTTTATAAGACTGAGGAGTAAGAATTAAATAGTGGCGCTTCCTTGTCCCCTGGTGGTAACGATGGGGGATGCAGTGTTACGGATTGACGACAGCAGCGCCGTTGACAACATCATTCTTAAGATGCTCGACGAGCACGACGACTACCGCCGCTTCAAGGCCATCGAGCAGGAAAGCCGGCACGCCTTGTTCGATAGGTTCATCGAATACAAGCAACCGACCATCCACCACAGCAATATACACGTACTCGTCACCCGCCTCATGCGAGAATACCGGTACCAGGTCATGAAAATCGGCTACGCCTACCGCACTTCTAAGCACCACAAGAAAGGCCGAAGGAACGTGTTGAAGGACGCCTACCGGAAACTGGCGAAGGATCCTTGGTCCGAGGACTTGGTCACAACGAAGCTCGTGCAAGACGTTGATGACGTCCGCGAAGGGGTGTTCATCGCGCACAAATACTTCGGCGTGAAGACTCCGTTGTGGGGAGAAGGAATCGTCGACGAGGGCGACATCGCGTCATTCGTGCATGATGAGCTCGAATCACGCAATGAACGTGGCAGTTACCGCGCCGTCAGGGGTACTTTACAGGCGGTCGAGCAGCAGTACGGCGCGCGGATGAGCGCGCAGGTCATGAAAGGATACCTGTGCCGCGCGCGTGACGAAGCGCAAGAGCAGCTCACCGCCTCGTGAGGAAACAAAAAGCTTTATATACAGGTTTAGCCTATAGTATGCTGATATGGCTTTGGACGATCTTGCTGATTTTTTCAGCCAAGCAGAGATCGACGAGTACCGGAGCAAGCTTCATCTCATGAAAGGCACGTTCGGGGCTATAATGACCGTCATAGACGTCTTTGCATCATCGCACGTCCCTGTCAATGCGGCGTTCAAGGACGCCACCCATACGCTTTTTTACCAATTGGAACAGTACGTACACGACCTCCGAACACCAGCAGACCTGACGCGCATAGGCTTCCAAGACCTGGCCTTGCAACTGAACCATTATTACTGGCTGGCAGCCACCTACCACGACGAGCTCACCGTCGAGGATGTCGATGAGGACAACCGTCCCTTCGTACACCTGATACGAGACGCTTCATCGCAGATGCGACGATTAGAGAACGAGCTGTTCTACGGCATCAACCCGTCTCAAGAGTACACCCCCGTGACCGCGATACAGGAACGCATCGCCGACCATCCCTTGCTCGACAAGCAGGTTGACATGACGAGCCTCGATGCCCGCTTGTCCATCAACGAGAGCGATGCCTACTCGGTAATCGAGAACATGCTGACGAACGCAAGGAAATATTCTGACGGGACGATAAGCGTCATGGGGCACAACGGTGATGCCAACCGTTACACCTTCACCATGAAGAACGTCGTGGGCGATAAAAACGCGCATAAGCAGTCAAGCAATAACGTCGGCCTGCGGGACATGCAGAGGATGGTCGCAAAGAGGAACGGCAGGATACGCGCATGGCGAGACAAGGACGCCTTCATCCTCGAATGGACGCACCCATTGTATAAGGG
>WJKR01000050.1 GCA_014729015.1 Candidatus Woesearchaeota archaeon
ATCCTGCACCAATTCCACGACGAACACTTCTTCAAAGAAGCCGACTTCTTTTTTCCCCAACAGTTTTGAGCTGAACTTGTTTTCGTGGATGAGCGCTGCTACCTTGTCAGGTTTTGTGTGCGACGAGAACAAGAGCAACGCTTTCCCGCTATCCGTTAAGTGATCGCTCGCCTCTTTAAGGAATCGCGCGGTGAACTCCCACCCCTCAGGGCCACCGTCCAACGCGACATCAGGACGCTTCGGATCGGTAGGCAGATAGGGAGGGTTGCAGATGACGTAATCGAACCGCTCGTCACGAACTGGTCCGAACAAGTCACCCTCGCAAGCGACGACCGTCACCCGGGCATCGCGAGCAGCCTTCCTCGTCGCGGCCACGGCTGCAGGGTCAACGTCGACAGCGACGACGTCACCGCCCCGCTGAGCGCACGCGACGCTGATCACTCCTGAGCCGCAGCCGACCTCCACCACCTTCTTACCGGACAAATCCTTGGGCAAGCACTGCCGTAACAAGTGCGAATCCTCCTGCGGCTCATACACCATGCAGAACACAGAAAACCTCCGCCTTTAAGAAGTTATTTCTTCGCGAGGAACTCCTTGTCCACCGCTCGCAAGTATTCCTTGACCCGTTTCAACGTGGCGCCCAGCAGGAACGACTCCACCTTCTCCGTGAACAACTCGTGCAACAGCTCGTTCTCAGCGATACGATAATTGTTCGCCAGCTTCTCGACGAAGAACAGGTCCCGCAGGCGCAGCAACTGTCGCCTGATGTTCGACGGCGCGATGCCTAACAATGGTAGGTCAGCCTGCTTCCGCGCCTGCTTGACACGCTTTTCCACCTCCGTGCTCGTCAACTCCTCCTTGCTATCCAACAACACCATGAAGACATCGACGATGACATCCCGCGAGTCGCCGGGCTGCAACAACCCCATGGACAGGCAGAGCTTGCGCACCAATCCCCGCCCCTTCAACGACGGCTTCTCATACTTGCGCAACGTCAGCTCAGCGAGCGGTGTATCACGAGAAATCTTTCGCGTAACCCCCATACCAGCACACACAAATGAAGAAGCTTATAAAAGTTTCTGTTTTCACCCGACTTTTTTGAGCATCACCAAGAGCTGCTTGCCCTTCACCTTCGCCGTCGTCCGATGCGCCAGGGCGATATCGCTCTTCGCGGTGATGAGCAGCTTGTCAGCGCCGACCCTTCGTGCAATGTCATCCTTGAATGCCCGCAGCTTGTCAGCGAGCTCGAACACCACAACAGCCTCGATGCGGTCATGCTTCTCCAGACCTGCCTCTTTCCGCAACTGCTGTAATCTCCGCATGACCTCACGAGCGAAACCTTCGACAACGAGCTCCTCAGGCGCCTCTTTCAGCACGTACGCAGACCCTCGCTTGAACTCGCCAACACTATAGGTGGCCGGCACGACCTTCTCCAAGTGCACATGCTCAGGAAAGAACTCGAACTCCCCGACCGAGGCCTTGCCTTGGGCGACGACACCCTTGATGACGGCTTCCTCATTTTTCTGCAGCGCGGCGGTGGCGTCACCGGTCCGCTCGCCAAACGTCTTACCTAACGATTGATAGTTCGGCTTCGCACCATACGTGACCCGGAACGGGCCGACCTTGACTTCCTGCACATTGGTCTGCCGCGTGATGAGCGATGACAACCTCTGCACCGCTTCCTTGACCTCGTCGTCCTCAGTGTCGATGACCACTTCCTGCAACGGCCAACGGACGCCAATCTGTGCCCGGTCGCGAGCGGACAGGACGCCCGCGATGACCTCGCCGGCCAAGGACATGGACTCTTCCAACCGCTCGTCAATGAGACTGACGTCAGGTGCAGGTAACACTTCCAAGTGGACGGATTCTTCGACGTCCCCCACTGCTAACTCCCGCAATTCCTGATATGTCTGCTCTGATTGGAACGGCGTGATCGCCGCCGCCAACCGTGCAACTTGCCACAATGAGTGGCTGATCAGCTGTGCGGGCCCGTCATCCGCTTCCAGGCGTTCGCGCACGAGCTGCACGTACGTCCTTGAGAGGTCTTCGACGATGAATTGTTGCAATGACCTCCCTGCGAGGTGGAGCGCAAATGATTCAACGTGCTCATGAACCTCCTTGATCGTGGTGTGCAATCGTGACACCAACCACTCGTCCTCGACCGTCTCCGCCGTCGCCTTCTTGACAGAGAAATGCTCGCCATACCCCTTCACCAAGTTGATGAGGTTGCTCCAGATACTGAAGAACTTGCGAACATCGTTCCGGATGGTGTCCAGGCTGAACTTCTGCGTACTCCCCGGCGAGATGTCCCAGCAGTAATAGAACCGCACGGCATCGGCGCCGAGCTCTTCCAACGTCTGCTTCGCCGGGATGAAATTACCGAGGGACTTGGACATCTTCTCGCCCTTGTCGTCCAGCACCCACCCGGGCATACTGATCGTCTTGTACGGTGCCTTGCCAAACGTCGCGACGTTGCAGAACATCAGGCTATAGAACCAGCCGCGTATCTGGTCCTGCGACTCGTTGATGCGATCGAGAGGATAATGATTCTCGAACAACTCCCTGTTCCGGAACGGGTAGCCGAGCGACGCGTACGGCGCGCTGCCGCTGTCGTACCACACGTCGAAGATGTCATTGATGCGTTCCAGCTCCTCGCCGGTCTCCGGATGCTTCAACTTCACCTCGTTGACCGTGTGCAGATCGAAATCATCAGGTATGCTGGTCGTCGAATATTTCTTGAGTTCCTCGACACTGCCGATGGCGAACGTCTTCCCGCTCTTGCCTTTCCATATCGGTATGGGGACGCCCCAGTAGCGCTGCCGGGAGAAGTTCCAGTCGTCCGCGTTTGCCACCCACGCTG
>WJKR01000051.1 GCA_014729015.1 Candidatus Woesearchaeota archaeon
ATGTACACCTCCGTGCTTGAAAGAACGAGGGAGATAGGCATCATGAAAGCGGTCGGCGCGAAGAACAGCGACGTGCTGACCCTGTTCCTAATAGAATCAGGGCTGCTCGGCGTGGTCGGCGGCATCATCGGCATACTCATAGGATTAGGACTCGCATTTATCGTCCAGGCATTGGCGACCCAGGCATTGGGCAGCGAGCTCATCAAGGCGCACGTCTCGTTCAGCATGCTCTTCCTCTCCATCGTCGGCTCGTTCATCATCGGGAGCGTCGCCGGCATCACGCCCGCCCAACAGGCGTCAAGGATGAAACCAGTGGAGGCGTTGCGGTATGACTAGCCTCGACAAGCTCCAGGACTTCTTCATCATCTCCCTCAAAGGGATTGCCAAGCGCAGGCTCCGCAGCTGGTTGACCATGATCGGCATCTTCATCGGCATCGCCGCCGTGGTCGCGCTGGTCAGCCTCGGCGAAGGATTGCAAGGAGCGATCAATGCCGAGTTCGAGGAAATAGGGATGGACAAGATCTTTGTTTCTCCAGCAGGCTCATTATTCGGTGTCGGCGGAACTGACTCCTTGACAGAAGATGACATTGAGGTGATACGGCGCGTGCGCGACGTCGACAGCATCACGAGCTACCTGTTCACCACCGCACAGGTCTCGTGGGATGACGAGGTGTGGTGGCACATCGTCATGGGCTTGTCCACCGATGACGAGGAGATGGAGCTCATGGACGAGATGTTCTCCCTCGAAAAAGGTCGCTGGTTCCGTGACGGCGAGAAATACAAGGCCATCGTCGGGTATGACTACGCGACGCACCCAGCGTTCGATGACAAGCTGTTGTTGGAAGACGATTTCGAGATTAACGGGCAGGAGTTTGAGGTCATCGGAAGCTTTGAGAAGATAGGGAACAGCCAGGACGACCGCACGGTCGCCATCCCGCGAGAGGTCGCCCGTGACTTGCTAGGCATCCCTGAGCGCCTGGACAGCATCATGGTCAAGGTGAAGCAAGGCGCTGATCCTAATGCCGTCGCTGCGGCAATCGAGGAAGAGATGCTCGACGACCGCGACCTCAATGAAGGTGAAGAGGACTTCACGGTGCAGACATTTCAGGACCTGATCAAGAGTTTCCTGGTCATCCTCGACATCGTCACTGCGGTATTGGTCGGCATCGCCGCCATCAGCCTGGTAATCGGAGCGATCGGCATCATGAACACGATGTACACCTCCGTGCTTGAAAGAACGAGGGAGATAGGCATCATGAAAGCGGTCGGCGCGAAGAACAGCGACGTGCTGACCCTGTTCCTAATAGAATCAGGGCTGCTCGGCGTGGCCGGGGGCATCATCGGCATCTTGCTCGGCGCAGGGCTGGCGTCCTTGGCCGCGTATCTGGCCCAGACCGTCGGCGGGTTCAAGTACTTGGAGGCGCAATTCCCGTTCTGGCTCATCCTTGGGTCCTTGGCGTTCTCCTTCCTCGTCGGCGTCGCCGCAGGCGTACTCCCCGCCCGCCAGGCGTCTCGGAAGAACCCGGTGGATTCTCTCCGCTACGAGTAGCTGAGAGTAACCTTTTTATACCATAACGTCTTTGGGTGTGCCGTAAGAGGTGGCTCCGTGAAGAAAAAAGTTAGCTCGCAGTTCTTCATCATCGTCCTATTGGCGGTCCTGTACCTCGCCGCGCGCGTGGTGTGGCCGTACATGGGCTACATCGTGCTCTCCATCGTCATCGCGTACGCGACGAGGCCGCTGTACCTGCTGCTGAAGAAGTGGGTGAAGCGGGAGTGGCTGGCCGCCGGCATCATGGTCCTGCTCGTTCTCATCGTGCTCTTCATCCCCTCGTTGTTCTTGATGCAATCATTGGTCAAGCAAGCCTCGAGCACCATCGCGAACGTGAACAACGAGATGCTGGAAGGGATGAGCGGTTACGTCTCCGACCGGTTCAATATCGAATTCGACGCAGCAGAGATAGTCACTGCTGGCGTGAAGAACATCCGCGACTTCCTGCTCAATGAGAGCTTCAACGTCATCAGCGGCATCGCCGACATCCTCATCGGTGTGATCATCATGTTCTTCGTCCTGTTCTACTTGTTCCGCGACGGCAAGGAGTTCTACGACACTATCGTCGACATCTTGCCGTTGGCCAAGAACCACAAGAAGGTGCTGTTCGGGGAGATGGAGCTCATCACGAACGCAGTCATCTACGGGCAACTCGTCATCGCGCTGATACAAGGCATTGCCGGCGGGGTGGCGTTCGTCATCTTCGGCCTGAGCAACGCCGTGTTCTGGGGGTTCATCATCGCGATCGTCTCGTTCTTGCCCATCGTGGGCACGCCCATCATCTTCATCCCCGCGGGTATCGTGCAGATAGCCCAGCATAACTACGTCGGTGGCATCGGTATCATTGTCTTCAGCGTCATCCTGACCACGAACGTGGACAGCATCGTGAAGCCGCTGATTATCAGCGAGCGTTCTCGGTTGAACGCCGCGTTAATCCTGATTGGCGTCATCGGCGGCCTGAAGGTGTTCGGGTTCATGGGATTCGTCATCGGACCATTGGTGCTGGCGTTGTTGTTCGCCTTGCTCCAGGTGTTCCGTCAGGACTTCAAGCCCTCCGCAGAATTGGTGGAGACGCAGCGGAACCCGAAGGAGCACATGATCATCAAGCTGCACGAGCGACCGCCTGACGATCATCGCGTCGCGTCGGATGAGAAGGGCATGGCCGAGGCGGTGAAGAAGAAAGGGGCGAAGAAGGAACAATAAGGCTTTAATAGGAGTGTTGCGTAGGGGTAGGACATGGCACAGAAGAAGGACGAGAAGATCTCTCAAGGACTCGCCATCGCCGCTCTCTTGCTGAACGTGCTGGTACTGCCGGGCCTGGGGTCCATCATCGGCGGCAAGATGAAGGAAGGCATCATCCAGTTGGTGTTGACGGTCGTGAGCATCCCATTGATGTTCATCCTCATCGGCTTCCCATTGGCCTTGGGGATGTGGATTTGGGCGTTGGTGACCGGCATCCAGATCTTGAAAGAGGCGGAGTGATCGTTCACTCGTCCAGCAGTGAGAGGTGGTCGTACAAGGTAGCCTCAGGTTTCTCCCACCCTCCGAAAGTCATCTCGGTGCGTGTGCCGCTCCCGGAGCGCCACGGAACGGCAGCGGTAATCGCACGTGGCTCACATACGAAGAAAACGTGAGGAGCAGTTCTCGAGATCGTCGTTTCGTAAAGGTCATAATCTTTAAATAGTGCGGGTGTTGACGTGGCATCATGGCAAGAAAAAGGAAGTCTGTGTTCGGCCAGGCCATGGACCGGGGTCCTGGGTTTAGCTTCGTGTTCTTCTTGTTCTTCATGATGAGCTTCCTGCCGTTAGCGTTGCTGTTCGTGCTGAGCCTGTTCAGCTATAACCTGCCCGGGCTGGCGTTGGCGTTGGTCATGGGCGCCGTCCTGGTCCGGGATGTCAGGCTCCGCAGACTGTTCTCCTTGTGCAGGGACATGGCCGTCCTGAACATGACATTGTGGTTCTTATTAGGGTTCTTCTCGCTCATGCAGACCTTGTTCACGGCGTGGAGCGGGGCGTTGACGTACGTGCTGCTGGCGCCGTACGCGGTCATCTCCGGGTACCTGGTGTATTACTTGCTGTCCAGGTCCGAGCGGGACGAGAAGCGCGTGTTCAGAGGCGGCATCGCCGTCTCCACGATGATTGCGGTCATCAGCGCTATCAACGGCGCCATCGGCAATGCGATGAACATCTTGCGGGAACGCGTCATCGATGCCGCTGAGAGCGGCGTGGTGGAGGGGGTCGCCGGAGCGTTGTCGCCGAGTACGCACAACCCACACCTGGCATTCTTGCTGGTTCTGGTCATCTTCAACATCCCCTTTGCGCGGCAGTACCTGAAGAAGAGGCATCGACGGGGATTGTTACTGTACGTGATCCCTCTGATGGCGTATGCCTTGTTGGCAGGTATTTGGAGCTTGACCAAGGGCTTCCTGTTATGACTGCAACCAGGATTGCACCGTAAGCAGAGTATTTATATATGCTGGCCTTAACGGTGGTGAGGTGATACCTATGACTATCAAGAAACAATGGTTCAGTACGGGTTTGTTCGTGATTGCAGCGTTCGTGTTAGCCGCTTGTACTATGACAGGACCGGTCGGCCCGGGGTCGTCCGGCCCGATCAAGGACTCGTTCGACGCAGCGGTGTTTGATCCTGACGTCTCGTTAGGCACGGAGACGTTCTCGAGTGTCGCCGAGCTCGAGGCGTTCTTGCAAGAGGCCGGAAGCGACCAGTACTATGGCGGTTGGGGCAGGGGCGTCGTGGCCGCTGGGCCTGAGACCACCATGATGAATGTCGGTGAAACAGCCGCGTCACCGGAGAAAGCGGGCGGCGATATCGACTATTCCGAGACGAACGTGCAGGTCGTCGGCGTGGACGAGGGGGACATCATCAAGACTGATGGTGAGTACGTCTACACGACTTCCGGTAATACGTTGTTCATCGTCAAGGCGTATCCCGGCGAGGACGCCGAGGTAGTCGAGAAGATGGCGTTCGAGAAGGGCGCCCCCCAAGGATTGTTCATCAACGATGATTGGTTGGTCGTGTTCGGCCGCGTGTCCGACTACGACGTGTTCGACGAGCTGGGCATCACGTCGGGGAGGAGCATGACCTTTGTGGAGGTCTATGATGTGCGTGACAAGGAAGAGCCTGAGCTGGAAAAGGAGTTCTTGTTCGACGGCAACTACTTCGATTCGAGGATGATCGACGGGCACGTGTACCTCATGACAAACAGCAACCCCCAGTATTATCCGCGGCCGGTGCCCTTGCTCGTCGAGGACGGCTCGGTGCGAGAAATCGCTGTCAGCAGCATCAGGTATTATCCGTACCCGTACGACTCGGTGTCGTTCGTCGGCATCAACGCGATAGACCTTGATGGTCTCGAGCATGAAAGCATGACCTTGGCGGTCGAGGATTCCCACGAGCTGTACATGTCCCATGATAACCTGTACTTCGCGTACACGAAGTACATCAATGATTGGGATATCATGCAGGAGGTGACCGTCGAGGTAGTCGTTCCTCTGTTGTCCGCGTCTGACCAGGCATTGGTCGAGCGGGTGGAGGAGGTCGACAATGACATCTTGAACAAGCGCGAGAAGCAGCAGAAGATATTGACGATCATCAGCCGGTACGTGGAGTACTTGCCAGGGGATGAGCAGGACGAGTTGCAGGAGGAGATCGAGCTTGCGACCAAGGAGCGCTTGCAGGAGTATGATTATGCGGAGTACACCATTATCAACAAGGTGGCCGTTGACGGCTTGGACATCGACGTCGTCGCTGATGGCATGGTTCCCGGCAGCATCAACAACCAGTTCTCCTTGGACGAGCACGAGGGCGTGTTGCGAGTCGCGACAACGGTGAATCCCCGGCGGTCTTCGTTCATGGAGACGAACAAGGAATCCGAGAACTTCGTCTTCACCCTCGATGAAGACTTTGCGGTCATGGACTCCTTGGATGACATCGCGGTGGGTGAGCGCATCTATGCGAGTAGATTTATGGGCGAGCGGTTGTACTTGGTGACGTTCCGACGAGTTGATCCGTTCTTCGTGATTGACCTATCAGATCCTGAGGACGTCGTGGAGCTGGGCGAGCTGAAAATTCCTGGGTTTTCCCGTTACTTGCACCCGTACGACGATGACATCATCATCGGCCTCGGGCGTGACGCTTCGGTGACGGGGAGGACGCAGGGCTTGAAGATCTCATTGTTTGACGTCGCTGAAGTCAGCGATCCTGAAGAAGTCGCACACTGGGTTTCCAGCGAGAAGTATTCGTCGTCCACTGCCGAGTACGAGCACAAGGCGTTCCTGTTCGACAAGGAGAAGCACCTGCTTGTCATTCCTGCGTACAGCTATGAGTGGAATGACGGCCGGCAGGAAGGGTACAACGGCGCGCTTGTCTTTGATATCAGCGCGGATGACATCGAGGTGCGCGGGTTGGTCGATCACAGCCAGAGCGCGCAGTCCCAGTGGCAGGCGGCAGTCGAAAGGTCATTGTACATCGAGGACTTACTGTATACCAAGTCGTACTCCCTGTTGCGGATCAACGC
>WJKR01000052.1 GCA_014729015.1 Candidatus Woesearchaeota archaeon
AATCCTGTACGAAGCGGCGCAAGCAAGCGTCAACAAACAAGACCCGTTCATCATCTTCACGTACAGCAACGACCTCTACTCCTTGTCCGGGGAGTTGGCGAACGAGCTCAAGTATCGCAACCAGCAAAAGGCCGTCATCATCGGTCGCAAGCACGAGGACAAGGTCATCATGAGCCTCAGGTCAGAAGAGCAACCCATCCTCAAAGCATTGGAACGAGCATTGCAGAACGTCGACGGGTACGGCGGCGGCCACCCCAAGGCGTGCGGCGCGGTCGTCGCACAAAAAGACTTCGACGCATTCATCGCAACATTCAAGGAAACCATGTTCAACAGCGAGGGGTTTCCAAAAAGGATATAAAACCCTGACAGGCACCCATGATGACCGAAGAGAACCGCAAGAAGCCGACCGTGGTGTGCAGCGTCTTCATCGAGCGAGACGGGAAGTACTTGTTCGTGCACGACCCCCGCTTCCGTGTCTGGAGAGTCCCTGGCGGCAGGGTGGAATACGGGGAGATCGTCGAAGAAACCGTGAAGAGGGAGATGCGAGAAGAACTCGGCATCACTATCACCAACCCGTCGTTCCTCGGGTTCGGCCAGGACATGCAATACAAGCACTCAAAAGGACGTGAGACGTGCAGGCTGCTCTTGCTCTTCCGCGCGACGACTGACGAGGAATTGACGCTGGACCCGCACGAAGCGACCGAGCACAAATGGGTATCCATCACCGAGATGAAGAACGAGCAGGAGAAAGAAGGCGCACTCACTGATTTCTTCAAGAGGAATCCTGACCTACAATGGTGAGCACTATCACCCCTTATGCACCGCAAGGGCGCAACAACGCAAACCATTTATATAACAAGTCCCCCGGTCTCTGGTAATGGCATGGGACACACTCACGGTCATCGCCTTAGCATTGGCTGTCTCGTTCGTGATGAGCGAGGCCTTCTTCAGCATCAAGTATCCACGCGTCATCGGGCAGATACTCACCGGCATCATCCTCGGATTGCCGTTCATCAAGGTCATCTTCAACCAGGAATCGCTCATCGACATCAAGTTCCTCGCTGACCTCGGCATCATATTCCTGCTCCTGCTGACAGGAATGAAGATCAACCTCGAGAAGTTCCGGAAATCAGGCAAGGACACCATATACATCGCGTTGTTCGGCGTGCTCGTCCCATTCTTCACCGGCTTCATCCTCATGCGAGCCATGGGGTATGACTCATTAGTGGCGCTGATCTTCGGCGCGGCCATCTCGCTCACCGCCGAAGGAACCAAGCTGAAAGTGTTGATGGAGATGAACATGCTGAACACCAAAGTCGGCATGGTCATGCTCGGCGCAGGCATCCTGGACGATATCTTCGAGGTGTTGTTCCTGGCAGGCGTCCTCGTCATCGCAGAGCACTCCTACGCCGCCCTGACCCTTATCCCGATAAAAATCGTGGTGTTCGTTATCATCGTCGTCTTGACCTACAAGTTGTTCCCGTACGTCTTGGGTTTCGTGAAGCGGGAACATTCGCGGATTGCGACGCTCTCCTTGATTATCCTCTTCGGACTGGTCGTCGCGGTCGCATCGCACAAGATGGGACTGGGCAACATCATTGGCGCATTCATCGCAGGAGTCATCATCAACATCGTGGACCGGAGGACGGTAACGCTCGAACGCGACATCAACGACCTGGAATCCATCACGTTCGCCTTCATCATCCCCTTCTTCTTCATCAACATAGGATTGCACTTCGACATCCACAGCGTTCTGAACAACGTGTGGCTGACCGTGCTCGTGCTCATCGTGGCGACCATCAGCAAGATCGCCGGTGCGCTCGTCGCGAAACCGTTCACCAAACTCTCGCTTCGCCAAGCGCATCTCATCGGTTGGGGGTTGAACTCGAGGGGCGCCATCGAGCTCATCATCGCAGAGGTGGCGTTGCAGCAGAACCTCATACCCATAGAGATATACTCTTCTCTCGTGTTCATGGCCATCGTCACGACACTCCTCTTCCCATTCATGGTTAAGTCCATCGTGAAGACAAACCCGAAGATCCTGAACGAATGAGGCCTTCTCAAAGAAAAATGGTGCGGGGGGAGGGACTTTCGTTGCCGCTCGGTACGCGCCTGCCGAGCCGACTATTCGAACCCTCGAACCCACTCAGGGACAGGATCTTAAGTCCTGCGCGTTTGACCAGGCTTTGCTACCCCCGCGCGGCCAGTGAAAAGAGCAGCTCATTTAAAAAGGTTTAGTGCCTGCCAATACCACGATACGTGCATGAAGCAGGAATCTGCTTGCCGTAGAACATGTTCTTCCCATCAACAAGCACCATGACCTCGTTCAGGTCGAGCTGCTCGTACGCTTTGTGGTTCGTGCACAACACCACGACGTCACAACGCTCTTGGAACTCCTTGAGATCCTTGCAATCCGTGTCGAAGTAAGGATCGTACGTTACAACATCAGCCCCCTTCTTTTTCAGCTCGTCGGTGATAACGTACGATGGCGACTCCCTGTCATCACCGACGTTCGGCTTGTACGACAACCCCAATACGCCGACGGTGGTGCCGTTAATACTCTTTTTCTGTTCCTCCAAGGCATCAGCCAACAAGTCGATCGTGTGCTTAGGCATGCTCTCATTAATCTCCCTCGCCAGTTTGAGGAATTGGTGGTCGAAGCCCTCGGTCTTCGCCTTCTCGATCAAGTAATAGGGGTCGACCGGGATGCAGTGGCCGCCGACACCGCAGGAAGGATAGTGCGGCATGAACGCGAACGGTTTTGTCTTCGCGCCGTCGATGACCTCAACGACGTCAATGTCTAATTTCTCGAAACTCTTCGCGAGCTCGTTGACATAGGCGATGTTGATGTCCCTGAACGCGTTCTCCACTACCTTGCACGCCTCGGCGGTGCGGATATTGCTCATCCTCGTGATGGGCGCGTCGACGAGACCGGTGTAGAAAGTGTGGGCTTTGCCCAGCCCTCGCTTGGTGAACGCTCCGAGGACGCGGGGGATGTTACTGACGTCCCATCGCGGGTCGCCGGGGTTGATGCGTTCCGGACAGTGAGCAAGATAGTAATCCTTGCCGATAACGAGCCCTTGTCCGTCGAACAACGGCTTGACCACATCTTCCATGACGCCGGGGTTGATGGTGCTCTCCACCACGACGAGCGACCGGCTCTTCGGCTTGAGATGCGCCGCCACCATGGCGGTAGCGTTCTTCACCGGCCCGAGGTCGGGGAGCTTGTGCTTGTTCACTGGTGTCGGCACGCAGATGAGGACGACGTCCGCCGCGGGGATGGAAGCAGTGCCATCCATGGCGATGGGAAAGGAGACGCCGCTGCGCTTGCCGGTGAGCGGGTCATCGCCTCGCTCGATCGCCCGCACCACCCCCTTATCAATATCAATGCCTGAGACGGCGTGACCTTTCTTCTTCGCGAGCACTGCCAGCGGATAGCCGACGTAGCCGAGCCCGATGACGCACACGTTGCTCATGGCCAAGAGTGCTAGGAAAAGGTTTTTAAGCCTTGTGAATGATGCTTACGGAGAAGGAAGCCTCTGCCGAGACTTGAACTCGGGACCTCTACCTTACCAAGGTGTAGCGAAACACAACGTGTTTAAGCGCTCTTTAGCAAGGGTTCGGCCTAACCGCTGAGCTACAGAGGCGTCTGTCAGGAGTTTTATTGTTTCGTTTATAAGCTTTATGGGATTCTCTCACGTTGAAGTGAGAAATAATGTTTAAATAGTACTTATTGTTGTGGAGTACCATGGCGTACGATTACCTGAGCGGCATCCTCGAAATCGCGAACGTGTTCATCTCGCTCTTCGTACTTATCTACGCGTGGTCGTTCCTGCGCCAGACCGCTGATGTCAAGGATCGAAAGCCGTGGGTGTTCTTGTTCGTGGCCGCTATCGTGTTCTTCCTGTTCGAGGTGGTCGGCGTGTTGGACGTGTTCAACATCTCGAAGGTCCCCGGGCTTCGAAGCTTCTTGGAATCGGCGTTCATCGCCTTGATATTGTTCGTGTTCATCTTCCAGTACGACCTCATCCTGAAATCCGACCTCATCCTCATTACGAGGAAGATCGCTCGCGAGGAGAAACTGGAGAAGGACGAGCAGGAGATTTCCAAGCACCTGGGCATGAGCCCTGCGACCGCTGTCCGTCAATCGCTGGAGCCCGAGGAGAACAGGGCGGTCTCGGAAAGCTTGCAGAAGCAGGGGAAAAAGCGTGCTACGAAGAAGGGGAAAAGACCTGCTAAGAAGCGTTCCCCGAAGAAACGGCAGTAAAGTTTTTAAAAAAAGGTCTTTCTCTCAACGACCGTGCGGCAGTAGTATAGTGGTTAGTATACGGCCTTGCCAAGGCTGTGACCCGGGTTCAAATCCCGGCTGCCGCATCCTCCCGGTCACTCCACCAATTGTTGTTCTGCGTGGCGGAGACGCTCATTGATATAGCGGGCAGTGGTGCCCCTCGGCAAAAAGACAACCATGTTAGGGATCCTCTCACGGGGTGGTTCTCCTACCAACCGCTTAGTGAACACCGTCTTCTCAAACGTGTTCGCATACAATGGGTTGTTCCCCCACTTCGCATCATACAGCTCGCCTTCGTTAAGAAACAGGAGGTGATAGAAATCCTTTATCGTGGCGAACCCTCTTGCTCGCTCTATTAATCCCTTGAACTCCTCGTTCCTGACAGCATCATCAAGCACGTAATAATCGACTGTCGGCCCGGTCGTCGGCACATCATGCTTTTCCAGGTACGCCTCGCGGAACCGTCGCGGCAGCTCAGCGTATTGGGGGTCAAGGTAGTACTCGTGCTGCTCAATGGCTTCGAGGATGTCCTGGTTCCGCCATCCGTGTGACGAGCCGTTCTGGTACCGTTCATCGTTCTCCGTGTCCGGGATAATGAGCAAGGACTCGAAGTCATGCCGCATACGCATCGAGAACTTCCAAGGGAACCACGGGAACCGCCGTCGGGTCGTTCGTTCCTGCACATAGGCGCGCATCAGGTCATCCTGTCCTGTGAGATGCACGAATTCTTCCAAGAAATACCTGGTGCAATCCATGGGCTGCAAGTGCGGGAATTGCCGGTGAGAGACATCCCTCCACATAGGGTCGTAACGGACGCGGTTTCTCCAATTGTTCAGCTCCGCACCATAGTAAACCTTGTCCTTGAGGAACGCTCGCTCCTCCTCAGTGAGCTCGCCTGTTCGCAACCTGAGCGGCCTCCCCGCCTCATCCTCCAAGACGGGGTGGTGGAGGGAGTTATATCCACACGGCAGCTGATCGACCTCTTGCAATCGCCGTATCCGTACCCCGAGGTGCTCGTCGACCACTGCTCGCTCGTACCCGTACTTGTACCGGACGTTCCTGAGGATCTGGTCAAGCACCCGCTCCAGCAACTGGTCATCGGCCGCGGTATCCGGGAAGAGCGGGTGGCCCCCACTGTCAGTGAACGGATTGATGGACGCGTAGAACCTCTTGACGTCTTCAGCGGTTATTGACACTGACGGACACGTCAATTGCTGGGGAGACATCACGATGCCTGCAAGGGTGAGCGCTGTCCTCGTGAGAAATGCCCGTCTCCGCATCCTAGCGTATGAAAGGGAACAACTGTAATTTATACCTTGTGCAAAGCTTTAAAAGCATTGGACAAGCCTGGACAAACAGTATGCAAACAGTAATTTCACCCAAGTAAGCCTGTTAACTGTTAATGAACTTCTTAAGACAAAGAAAAGATGGTAAACGTATATGTACATACTCATTTCAAAGCAATGGGTATGTTTCTCAATGAACACTAAATTTTCCATTTGGTAAGCAAAGAAACAAATTGAAACTACCCCAACAATTACTCGCAACCACAAATAAGAGGAGAGCTGTCGTAAGAGGATTATTTGATACAGATGTAGCGTCTATTGTACCTGTAATAACACTAAAAAGATAAGAAGTTATCCTATCATTGAGATTTCCACTCATAACAAGCAATTAAGACATCAAATAGTCGAAATACTGGTTATAGAATGTTTCAACCCAAGTATCAGCCATTACCAAGATTCAGTCAAACGTCGTGGTCGGCAAAACTTTTTAAAGTGGTTTGAACTCATAGACAGTCATCACCCTATCAAGATAGGAAAATATTTGTCTTGACAGCGTGACAACGGGCCTGTAGCTTAGCCTGGTATGATGAAACAACCAAAAATGGTTGTTTTATACTAAAGCGCTGGTCTTATATGACCATCAACCGCTTCTAGGTTGATAAGCTTGGATAGCCAGTGGTCGGGGGTTCAAATCCCCCCAGGCCCATTTCTTAAAGATACCTTTAAAAAGGCGTTGATAATCACTCTTGCTGCGCCCCGTTGGTGTAGTCCGGCCAATCATCCTGCCCTTTCGGCAGCAGAAGCGCCTTCCCGGCGTCTTCCAAGGAAGACAGGCAGGGACCCGGGTTCAAATCCCGGACGGGGCATGTTTCATGTCACGGACGGGCCCCCAAACGCAAGCGCGGACAACGGACAGGGCAGATTCCCCTCCTCGACAAAAATGCCAAAGGTTTATAAAAGGATGGTTGTTCCTCGGACACCAGGAGTTATGATTCAAAGATGAAGAGAGGCTCACGACGCTGGAAGAAGAAAATAAGCCAGATGCGCTGGAAATGGCAACGGAAGAGGATGAAGAAGGAGAAGCGCAAACGGCTCAAGAAGTGATAGCATGGTCGCGAAGAAACCCGTCCTGAAGCAGAAAGTCAAAAAGAAGAAGTGGTTCCGCATCAACGCTCCGGCCCTGTTCGGCGGCCAGCTCATCGGCGAGAGCTACGTAGAATCCGCCGAACACCTCAAAGGCAAGTTCATCAGCACCAACCTCTCCACCATCACGAACGACATGAAAAAGCAGAACGTGCTCATCAAGCTGCGCGTCAACAAGGTCGCCGAAGGCATAGGCCAAACAGAAATCATCGGCCTGTACCTCGTCCAAGGACTCATCAAGCGGCTCGTCAGGAGGGGCAGGACGAAGATTGAGGACTCCTTCACCGCGAAGACCAAGGACGGCCATCTCGTCCGCACCAAGCCAATGCTCATCACCACCTCCACCTGCGTCGCATCGACAGCGTCGCAGCTCAGGATGACCACAAAGAAGCTCCTCAAGGAGCAGCTCGCCAAGACAGGGTTCGTCAACATGATCCGGGACGTGTTAAGCTTCAAACTGCAAAAGACCATCAAGGAATCGCTGAACAAGATCCACCCTGTCAGATCGGTTGACATCCGCGCCTTCGCGCGGGAAGCGGTGCGCGGCAAGGTGCCCGACGCCGAGCTCGAACTCATCCCCGAAGAAGCGGCCGAGGAAGAAAAGGCGGCAGCCGCGGAAGAGAGCGAGGACGAAACAACCGAAGAACCGGAAGAAAAGGCAAAGAAAGCAACCCTTCGGAAGAAGGAGTAAAGCTTTTATGCACATCCATATTTGTCTCTGTCAATGTACCGCATCGACTATGAAAAGATAACCAGTGCCATCAAGGACGCCAACGCGAAGCGCGTCATGATACAACTCCCCGACGGCTTGAAGCACAAAGCATTGGAAATGCAGACAGAACTCCAGAGCACACAAGCCGAAATACTCTTCTGGGCGGGCACGAACTACGGCGCGTGCGATCTGCCCGTAGGCGCTGACAAGCTCGGCGTCGACCTGCTCATCCACCTCGGACACACGGCATGGCTGTACTGAACACAAACCTTTTTAAAAAGCCTGCTACCTTCTACTCCGCATGCCCTACGAGCTCATCATTTCTGAGAAGCCCAACGCGGCCAAGAAAATCGCTGAAGCGCTGGCTGACAGCAAACCCCTGCGAGAAGGCGGCAGAGGCGTCACCGTCTGGAACATCACGCACAACGACCAGGACATCAAGGTGGTATGCGCGGTCGGCCACCTCTACAGCGTCGCTGAGAAAGAGAAATCATTCAAGTATCCCTCCTATGATATCGAATGGGTGCCCACCACTGAGATCGACAAGTATTCGGCGTACACCAAGAAGTACCTCAACACGATCAAGAAAGCGGCGAAAGACGCGGACGCGTTCACGGTCGCGTGCGACTATGACATCGAAGGAGAAGTCATCGGCCTGAACGTCATCAGATACACGTGCGGCCAGCAGGACGCCAACCGCATGAAATTCTCCACCCTGACCAGGGACGACCTCACCAACGCCTACCAGCACAAGCAGCCGCACCTCGACTGGGGACAAGCGAAAGCAGGAGAGACGAGGCACTTCCTCGACTGGCTGTACGGCATCAACCTCTCCCGGGCGTTGATGACCGCGGTGAAGACGGCGGGCAGCTTCATGATACTCTCGTCCGGCAGGGTCCAAGGACCGGCACTCAAGATCATCGTGGACAAGGAACGAGAAATCCGATCATTCAAGCCAAAACCGTTCTGGCAACTCGAGCTGCGCACCGAGAAAGACCAGCAGCCCATCGTCGCATCGCACAAGGAAGACAAGTTCTGGGAAGAAGAGAAAGCGCAGGACATCTACAACAAATGCAAGGGCAAAGAGGCGCAGGTGACCAGCGTCCAAGAGAAAGAGTTCCAACAAGCGCCGCCATGGCCGTTCGACCTGGGCAGCCTGCAATCAGAAGCCTACAGGAATTTCGGCATCTCACCAAAGCACACCTTGCAAATCGCACAAAACTTGTACTTAGCAGGCGTCACCTCCTATCCGAGAACGAGCTCGCAAAAGCTCCCCAAAGAGATAGGGTACAAAAAAATTTTGGAGCTGTTGGCGCAGCAACAAAACTACACAGAAAAAGCACGTCACGTCCTCGACAGCACACCACTCCGGCCGAACGAAGGCAAGAAGATCGACCCGGCGCACCCCGCCGTCTACCCCACGGGACACGACCCGGGAAGACTCGAAGGACGAGACCAGAAGATATACGACCTCATCGTGAAGCGGTTCCTCGCCACGTTCGGCGAAGCAGCGACCAGAGAAACCTTGACAGCCGAACTCGTCGTCGAGGAAGAGCCGTTCATCACCAAGGGGACCACGACGAAAAAGCCGGGTTGGCACACCCTGTACGATCCCTATGTCAAGCTGAAAGAGCAGCAGCTCCCGAAGCTGCAACAGGATGAACGAGTACCACAGAAAGACCTGCAACTCCTCGCGAAGGAGACTACACCGCCGAAACGCTACACGCCATCGAGCATCATCTCAGAACTGGAGAAGCGAGGGCTCGGCACCAAAGCGACAAGGGCGGACATCATCGAGGCGTTGTACCAGCGGGGCTACATCAACGAGCAGAGCATTGAAGCGACGGAGCTCGGCAACAAGACGATCGCGACCCTGGAAAAATACTGCCCCGAAATCATTGATGAGGAGCTCACGAAGACGTTCGAGGAGGGGATGGAGAACATCCGGGAAGACAAGGAGAAGCCTGAGCGCGTCCTCGACCACGCAAAGCGAGAACTCACGAAGACGCTGGAGAAGTTCAAGGAGCATGAGCAAGCCATCGGTAAGGAGCTCATCGAGGCGGAGCGGGAGACCAAGGACCAGCAAGCCACGCTCGGCACGTGCCCGAAGTGCAAGCAAGGCAAGATCAAGATCACCTATTCCAAGAAGACGAAGAAGCGGTTCGTCGGCTGCAGCAACTACCCTGACTGCGACTTCACGGCACCGTTGCCACAGGCAGGCATGATAAAGGCGACGGGGAAAGTGTGCAAGCACGACGGCTATCCCATCATCAACATCCGCAGGAGAGGCAAACGTCCGCAGAACATCTGCTTGAACATCGACTGCCCGTCAAAGCAGCCGGAAGCGGCGCGGGAAGCAGTCCTCGAAGCAGAGGAACACGCGCACGTCAAGAAGTGCCCGAAGTGCGGCAAGGACATGAAGCTCCGCAAATCGATTTATGGCGAGTTCTGGGGCTGCACCGGCTACCCCAAGTGCAAGCACACCGAGCCGTTGAACGGCAACAACAGTAAGGAAGAAGGGCCTAAGCGGTGAACGCCGCCTTCACCTGCTTATGCAATGATAAAATCAATAACGCCACGCCAATAATTACTAATGGCGAGAGTATCATGAAGATGGAGAGAATAATAGCGAGAATTCTCCCAAACTTCTTCAGCTTCAACAAGCCAACACCAGCAATGATGGCGAGCGCACCCATAAGCACAAGCCAGGCAGAGACAATCATCATCGCTGTCTCCAAGGTAGAAAGACGTTCGGAAAGATCGACGACAGTCCCGACGACCTCCACTTGAGGATTAATGATCCCGTAAATCCCAGAGGTGAGGTGCATGACGCCTCCAACGAGAAAGATAATTGCAAGCACGGTCACCAGTGCCGGACGTTCTTTTTTCACAGGAACGGCTGGTTTTGCAGGCTGCGGCGATGGCTGCTGAGGAGCAGGTGGTTGCACTGGTTGCTGCGCAGGCCGTGTTTTCGGCTTCAGATGGGGGTGGAGGTTGTTCAGCGCAGCATAGTGCAACGCCTCGTCGATCTGCTGTTTAGGAAAGCCCTTGTCCACCAAGTATTGCTCGAGTTGTCCGAGTGAGAATCCTTGCGCTTCCTCGGCCTTGATGTAATCGATGAGCCGCTGATTAATCATGGGCACCCCTGGCCTGACGACGTTTAAATAGTTTTCGTGACCACAACCCTTTTAAACACTGTGACGTTCTTCCTGGGCAGTTCACCACGAGGTCGCCGACCAGGCATCCTCTATCAAAACACCAAAGGTGATGGACAGTATGGCAAAGCAATCCGTCGAAGCACTCATCCAGGGCGGCAAGGCGTCAGCGGCCCCGCCGCTCGGGCCCGCACTGGGACCGTTAGGCGTGAACATCGGACAGGTTGTGGCTGATATCAACAAGAAGACCGAGGCGTTCAAGGGCATGCAGGTCCCGGTCGTCGTCGAGGTCGACACGGACACCAAGGAGTTCACCATTTCTGTCGGCACTCCACCGGCAAGCGCGTTGATCAAGCAGGAAGCCAGCATCCAGAAAGGCAGCGGCAAGCCGAAGGAGGAGCTCCTCGCTGATTTGAGGATCGAACAGGTCATCAAGGTCGCGAAGATGAAAGAGGAAGGCCTGTCCGGCAAGACATTGAAGGAGAAGGTCAAAGAGATCGTCGGCACGTGTCAGAGCATGGGCATCATGGTCGAAGGCATGCGGGCGCAGGAAGCGCAGGAAGCGATCAATGCCGGCAGCTTCGACCAAGAGATAGTCCAGGAGAAGACTGATATTAGCGCTGAGGAGCTCAAGAAGTTAGAGGAGGAGAAGAAGCAGATGCAGGCCGAGCTCGCAGAAAAACACGAGAAGGAGGAAGCAGAGGCGAAGAGCATCCTCGCCGCCATGGAAGGCAAGGAGCGCGGCGAGATCAAGGCGAAGATGGCCGAGGCTGACATCAGCAGCGAGGTCATCGACAAACTACTCCCTCTCGACGTGCAGGAAGAGGAACAGCAACAACCCTGAAGCCTCTTCACCCCCCTCAGATGTCAGCGCCGCACTTCGGGCAGACAACGTCATCTGGTGTTATCTTCGCGCCGCAGCGGGAGCACTTAAGGACTGGTTGGTCATCCATGGCCGCCATCGCTCTCATAGAAGCTTTGATATGATTCCCTAGACGAGGTCCTATATATAGGTTACTGTCAGGAAGCGAGCACAACCTTTATAAACGGCGTGGTGCTTCTGCATAGCATGGCACGTCTCGGTGGGAGTAGGAGGAAGAAGGTCGGTGTCTTCACCAAGGATGCCCGGCAGCAAGGCAAGGTGTCGCAGCGATCATACCTGCAATCATTTCATCCTGGTGACCGAGTCGTCCTCAAGCTCGAGCCGGGAGTGCAGCGAGCGGCTTACTTGCCACGGTTCCATGGAAAGACTGGCGTCGTGAAGCGCAAGCAAGGCGGCTGCTACGCCGTCACCATCACTGACGGTGGCAAGCACAAAGAAGTCGTCGCGCACCCCATCCATCTCAAGAAAGCATAACCGGTGAGCGTTAATGACCAAACCAGAGATTCTCGAGAAGAAGCCGCTCTCCTTGGTAGAGCTCAAGGCAGCGTTGCGAAGCGTGAAGCGACGTAACGAGGAGCTCAGCTTCCGCGGCGGCAAGACTGAGGAGTACGTCAACCAGGTCGTGAAGATCACGCAGAAGCAGGCGAACGATCTCAAGAAGCGTATCGCCGCGTTGGAGATTCCCCGGCTCAAGGAGGAGCAGATCACGAAGATCATCGACCTCTTGCCCAGGAGCGTAGCCGAGCTCAAGATCGTCCTGCAAGGGTACACCCTGACCGTGACGAACGACAACATGAAGAAGATCGTCGGCGTCGTGAACGAAGCGGTGCCGGTGAAGAAATAGGGCTTTTTCAGGCAAAAATATTTATAGGAGTATTCTGCAATAAGAGGCTAAGCGATGCACATGTTGGGGGCGAGTCCATGCAATCAGAACAGGAAAAGGAAGAAAAAGCTATTGTTCTGGACTTCTTGCCGTACGGCTATCCTTTTGACACCCGCCCCATACATTTAAAGAGTCCCATCGCGCAGGCCATCGGTGCAGAGAAGTTCACCCTGCTAGAGCTGGTGCCGAAGAAGGGCGTGTTCTTGCAGCCGTACGAGGAAGTGTACATCGGCGAAGCAAAGCGGGACAAGATTCATCACATCAACGGCAAGATCGGGATGCAGAAGTTGACGCAGACCGGTCGCGCAGAGTTGGAGCACGTCGTCCAGCAAGTGGTGGACGAGCATGAGTCGTCGTTCGTGGAGTTCTTCAACAAAGCGCAACCCTTGTCGACGAGAATGCACGTTCTGGAACTGTTGCCCGGGGTGGGCAAGAAGCACATGTGGGAGATCGTGGAGGAGAGGAGGGGAGAACCCTTCACCAGCTTCGCGGACATGCGGAGACGGGTGAAGCTGATGCCCGATCCCAAGAAGGCCGTCGTCAGGCGGGTGTTGGAAGAGCTCGAAGGCAAGGAGAAGCACCACCTGTTCGTCGATCGATAAGGCTATCTCTTCTTGCGCACCGCGGCCTTGCTCGGCCTGTTCTTCTCTGCGCCCTTGCCTTTCTTGCGCAAGCCACGGCTCTTCTTACCGGCAGACGTCAAGCCACGCGCAGCCTTGCCGCGCGTGTCATACGCCCAGCTCGTGCGCTTATCCGCCTTGATGACGGGGTGGTCGCGGTCGTAGAGGACGACCTCGTACCATTGGCGCCTGCCGTCCTCACCCACCAGGTAGCTACCGGCGACCTCGCAGTTCGGGTATTTCTTGTTGACGCGTTGCTCGGCGATGAGCTGGTAGCTCTTGCTGACCACTCGCCGCTGCGTGTTCTTCTTCGGGCGGCGGCCGCCCTTGATGTCCGGCCGGGTGTGAGCTCCTCTGAGGACTCGTTGCCGAACGACGATGATGCCTTGCTTCGCCTTGTAGCCCAAGGAGCGCGCGCGGTCCACCCTGGTCGGCCGTTCGACCCTGACCGTCACGGGCTGTTTTCTCCACGCAACGAGTTTTTCCTGGTACGCTTTCCCTAACCCCTTTTTCGGTTGCTTCCAGGCTTGTCGAACGTACTTGAGATATCCCATCATAGTGGCCTCCGTTGTTCTGGTGCGCGTCCCGATTCAGGCAAGCCGTCGCCCACATCTCGGTAGGGTGCTCGAAAACAAAGGCTCATTTATAAAGGTTGTTGTTGGTTGCCAAAACAGAACGCATAATATAAATAGGAGTGTCACCATAAGAAGACGAGGGGGAAGCAGTGATTGAGCTCGGCGGCAATATTACGCTCAAAGGATTCGAGGTGCTGGACCCTGCTGACTTGTTAATCACGAAGAAGCTGGTCGGCAGCTATGTCCGGAAGGTGTGTGACGAGGCTGGTAATTGCGACAGCGCGAAGCTCACCCTCCGCCAGAACGACAAGTTCTCCATCGCCGTAGACGTCACAGTGTACGGCAAGACCACGACGGCGAGCGCTGCTGGCAAGAACGTGTTCATGACCATCGACCACGCGTGGAAAGCGACGCTGGAGAAATTAGGGATCACTATGGAGTAGGGGATTTCTGCTCGCGTTGCGCAGCCGGCTGCTCCTCCTTCGCAGCAGGCCGCTCTTCTTCCTTGTGCTGCTTCGCGCCAATCGTCGATGCGAGCTTGTCCTTCACGCTCTGCGGCTCCTCCTTCTGCTGGATCTTCTTGGCTTCCTCGTACGCGAACCCTTCGAGCTCTGCCTTGGCGACGCCGTCCTCGACAACCACGGCCACCGTTACCTTCGCCGGCGGGTTCGTGATGCCCCGCTCCCAGAGCGCGTCGTTAAGGTGGGCGCCGACCTTGACCTCGTCAGTCTTGCAGTGCTGCCTGAGGTAGTCCTTGACCGCCTTGACCGCTCTCGGGCCGCGGCGCCGAGGTGCCGCTCGCTGGAAACGCTTCCTGAGCGGGATGGTGTAGTTCTTGATCGTCGCTGCCACGGAGCATCACTCATACCTTAGTCTTGCCTCGCCGCCACGTCCTCTTGACAGCGGTGTGCCGGCCGGGATGGACTCTTCGTCCCTGCCCGTAAATCTTGGGTACGGTCCAGAAAGGAGCCCACCTTGTCCTGCGAGACAGCTTTCCCAGCCGTTTCTTCCGTGCGAAGGGGAGGAATCTTGCCATGGGTATCATGCCTTCTTCTTTGCTCGCTTTCGCGCAGGCTTCCTCGGTGCCGGTTGCCGGACCCCGGCCTGCTTGGCAGCCTGGTACAGCAAGGAAGCGCCTTTCGGGGTGATGACGCGTCCTTTGTGCACGCCTCGCTCCGCCTGCTTGATGAGTCCTGCTTGCTCTAACTGCTGGAGGAGGTGGCGGGCGACGCTGCCGCTGCCTTTGGCGAAGATGCTGGGCTTGACGCCTCGCTCCTTGAGGCCGCCGTACTTGGTGCGGAGCTTGGACACGCCAATCGGTCCTCGCGAGTAGACGGTGTTAAGGATGCCCGCCGCTCTGAGGTACCACCAATCCTCCTTGATGGGTGGTTGCTGCTTGTGCGTACCGGTCTTGACGTAGTCAGCCCATTCCGGCCTCTGGATTATGTCCTGCAACGTCTTCGCGACCGTGATGATGAGTTGTCCTCGGGGAGTGCTCTGCATGCGTCGTATCACCTTGCTTCTGAGAAGCTGTGCCTCTAGACCAGTGGTGGCGAAACAAGAGGCTCTTTTTAAATGTTATGGTCATCCACCGAAGAAAAACCTTTTAAAGGGGCGCTGTTTAGGAAGGCGCATGGACGAAGCGGTCACGACCATCACGAAAGGGTGCCCTATCTGCGGCGGCGACGTCTCGGGCAAC
>WJKR01000053.1 GCA_014729015.1 Candidatus Woesearchaeota archaeon
GCTGTATGCGCTTGGTGATGAGGGAGAGCAGGGATTCCAAGGTCTGCTTGTCCTCGCCGAGCCGGTCGTCGAGCTTGGCGACTTTGTGGCGTGACTCGATGAGGAGGTCTTCCATGGTGTGCGTGTCCTTGCCGTCGAGGCTGTTGATGAGCCGCTTGACGAACGTCCTCGCGTGGTCGAGCTGCGCCTTCCTCGCCCGCGCTTCCCGTTGCTGCGCTTGTCGCTGCTTCTCGGCCTTCGCCGCTTCCCGTTGCTGCTGTCCCTCTTTTTCCTTGAGCTTCTTGCGCAGCTTGTTGATCTGCTCGTAGGTGCCGAGGACTTGGTTGTACCAGTTGATCTTCCTGAACTTGTCGTCCCCAGGGTATTGCTTGAAGCGTTCTTTGAGGCGGCCGTACTCCTTGATCGCGGCCTCGGTGTCCTCGTGTTTCACCGCTGCGTTGATGGCGTCGATGCTTGCTTGCAGTTGTTCTTCGAGCCGCTCCCGTTCCTGTTGAGCTTTGCCCGCCGCTTGCTCGAACGCGGCGCTGTCGCGGTCCTTGCCCGCCGCGGTGCTCTTGAGCCCTCGTTCGAACTCCTTGAAGTCTTCTTCAAGGGTCTTCCCCTGCTCGACGCTCTCCTTGATCTTGGCGTACACCTCTTTGAGGACGGCGTACACCTTCTCCCGTTCCTCCTCCCGGCCTGCCAGGCTGTTGTACGCCTCCCGCAGGTCGTCGAAGATGTGCTTCGCCTTGGCGAGGTTGTTCTCTTCGAGCGCTCCTGCGACGTCCTTGGCGTAGTCGCGTTTGAGGTCGAACAGGCTGAACTCCTCTGCGCGGACGCTCCCTCCCCGCTCCCGCTGCTCCGAACCCTTCTTGTCAAGGAATTCGATGATGTCCTGCTGAAGGAATTTGCTGAGTTCCATGGTGTCATCCGCTGGTGACTTGTTGCCGGTACGCTTCCCAGAGCTGATCGATGTCGTCGAGGCCTCGTTTTCGCGCTTCCCGGAAGAAGAACGGCTTCTCGAGCTCGAGCTGGTTGAGAACGTGATCTTTCCAGAGGAATCCCACTTGCTGTTTCGGGATGCTGCTCGCCGCCGCCCTGTGCTCGAACTGGTCCTTGAACGTCTTGATATTGATCTGCTCCTCATTGATGATCTTGCCTTTGCCGTCGTCTTTTGGCTTGTTCAGGTAGATGTACGGCTTGGTGAACTTGTACTCGATACCGATGACTTTCTCTTCGACTAAGAAGTCTACCCAGAGCTTTATCGTGCTCTCCTCGATGCCTAACTCCTTGGACGCTTCTGACAGCGATAGTTTCCCTTTCTTCTTGAGGAGCTCGAGGAGCGTATCCACGCCTGTCTCGACATTGCTACTTATCACTAGTGGCCACCGATGCTTCCCTCGAGGAATAGTGGATAATCCCACCCTCTTTTTATGAATGCTTTCGCACTGCTGAGCGTATATAAACTTTGTTCATTATTGCGAAGTGGTGGTTTCAGGGGCATCCCGGTGCGTTATAGGTTGGGGAGGAGAAGTCCAGGTGATCCGGGTACAAGCCGTACCTGATGGTATCCTTGTTCCAGAGCACTAAGGAGTCGTCCGCGTCGCTGATACTGACCCGGAAATCATCAGGGTTCGTGACTGGGTCGTGGCAGGCGTGCATGTCGCGCGTGAGCACTTGCCAGTCCATGTGCGTGATGCTCTGGTTCGCGGGGTCCTTGAGGCGTGGGTGCTCGTCGGCATCCACGACGCTCTCCAAGTTGCACCCTTGGAACGAGCTCGTCCACGACCCTTCGTACCGATCTGAGAGGCACGAACCGTTCTGGGAGGCTTGGTACTGCCGTCCCTTATAGAAGTCCATGAACGTGCTGATGTTCCAGCGGGAGCTGTTCGGCGCGATGGACGTGGGGAAGACGCGTCGATCCTCCGCGCCGCCGTACGACGCGCTGATCGCGACATAGGCGGGGTCGTACGTGCCGACGGTGCTTATCGTGGTGGTGATGTCCCTGCTGGTGTCCCACGCCGCATAGGTGTCGGTGAGGGAGATGCTGATATTTGTCCTCACGACGAGGTCCCAGAACGTTTCTTGCGTGAGGCATACGTCGTTGACGCTGAACTGGACGTCGGCGTGCAGCGAGGTGGCGATGATGGCGGAGTAGTTTGTGAGCAGGACGCTGAGGTTCAGGTCGTTCTCGCACCCATCGCTGCTGTTCAAGCACCTAGTGAAGTTGCTTTCGAAATTGTCCGATGTGAGGAACGTTCCTGACTGGTTGATCTCTTGGTAGAGGGCGTCGAGCGCCGCGGTGCCGGCGATGGTCTGCGCTTCTGCGGCGTAGTCGTAGAATGAGTCGACGCCTTGGTCGAGGGAGGTGATGCGCGCCCTGATGACGTCGTTCTGGTCGTCGAGCCGTTGCTGGTAACCCGTAGCGAAGAGCAGGACGAAGAGCCCTGCCAGGCCGATGGCGAGGAGGCTGAAGATGATGCCTTTCTTGTTCAAGACCATATGCTCACCTCCACCATGCCGGTGACCATGAGGCTCTCATTGTAGGAGAGGCACCGCGCTTCCCAGCCGTTGTGGGTGTCGTCGCACCCGTCGTCCTCATAGCTAGGCCCTGCTGGGTCGACGACGTAGATGCAGGTGCTCGGCGCGCAAGCATCGTCGCCTGTTTCCCCTGTGCCGATACTGGCGATGGTGAACGTGTGTCGTGCGTCTTGGAAGTAGAAGGTTGGTCGCTGGAAGGTGAGGCTCGTCCGCGCTTTTGGCTCCCGCTCCTCGTTGCGTTCGTACACGTTGGTGGTGCCTCCTTGCTTGATGATGCTGAAGTTGAAGCCGTACTGCGCCGGCAGGGTCTTCTGGGCCGCTTCTTGGAGGAGTTGCGTCGCCGTCGCCGCGTCTCCCTCGGCGTCGAGCTCGATAATCGCTTGCATGATGCTCGCATCTTGGTTGGCGAGGAGATCGTTCTCGTACAGGTCCGCTGCCGTGGGCGTGGGTAGGTTGACGATGCTCGTCCCCTCGAGGAACTGGGTGAAGTCAGCGAGCGCTTCCCGTGACGCTCCTGTTTCGGGCACGTTGATCTCTGAGAGGAAGATGATGGTCAGGGTGAGCGCGATGATGCTCGCCGCTACGAACGCGTCAATGATGTAGAACAAGGCTCCCCTCTTTTGCATGGTGGCTTTTTTGGGGGTTGCTGTATAAAACTCTTTCGGCGCCGCGTCACTCTCTCGTGTAGTGGATGGTGTGCGCCTTGAGGAATTTGTGCTTGACGTTCCCTTGGCTGTCGATGCCCGGCCCTGCGTGCTCACCGGTGTAGACATTGGTGATATTGTCGTCGATGGCGATGGTCGCGTTGACGATGCGTGCCGTGTAGGGCGCGCCGTCGCAGCAGTCAACGAGCAGCTTGTGCGTGCCGTTGATGATGCCGAGCTTGACCCTTACTTCTGAGGGGAACTTGCCTTTGCACGCTTCGGACACGTTGTAGTCGAGCGTTCCTCCTATGGTCCAGGTGCCTGCTTCGTAGAGGCAGCCGCTGATGCCGTTGCAGGCGGGGTCGCAGCGGTCTCTTCCTTTGGCGTCCTTGATGGTGCAGTCGTCGCTGCAGGTCTGCGATCCCATGGTGAAGTCTTTGATGAACGGTTTGCCTTCATCGCGGGGGAAGTCGACGTATTGCCGGCTGTAGTCGGGGAGCTTCTCCGCTTTGATGGTGAGGTAGCAGCGGGGCACGGTGAAGTTGTAGTAGCCGGGTTTGATGTCCTCGTCATACGTGGTGGTCGTGGTGTACGTGGTGCTGAGGTGCGGGGTGATGGCGGTGAGCGTCACGCCGTTGATGCCTTCTCCTGATACTTCGTCGGTCACGTAGCCGGAGAGCGTCGCGTTGCATTCCGGGTCGCAGCAGCGACTGCAGTTCGCGCCGAAGTCTTCCGGGCAGATTGCGTCATCTTCTTCGCCGCAGGCGTAGCAGTCGCCGCAGAGCTCGACTCCTCCTTGTCCTTGGTCGCTGTTCACGGTCCACCCGCATGGGGTTTTGTGCGTCGTCAATGGTTCGCCGGTGATGCAGGGGCCTGAGCCGACCCCTCCGAGGACGATGCTGGCGAGTACGATGAAGGTGATGACTGCGCTCGTGGAGAATGCTTTGCTCACCATCTTGTTGTTTTTCATACTCGAGAGTTATTTAAATGTTTCTGTGGGTGTTTTGTCACTGCAGAGGTGGGATAAAGCTTTTTATACCTTGTTACTCGTTTTCGTGGTTGTTATGGCGTTTGTGGTAGAGGTGAGTGGCCAGCATTTGCAGCATGCTTCTTTGCACAAGATGGATTTTCATCGCGTGAAATGGCTGGATTTGGAGGATCCGAGCGACGCCGAGATTGCGAAGGTGGCGGAGATGGTCGGCTTGTCCAAGCATGAGGTCAAGTCGTATCTTGATCGTGACGAGCTGGCGCGGCTGTTCGAGACCGAGCATTTCTCCGTGGCGATGTGCAAGGCGCCGTTGGTCCAGGAGCGTAGCAAGTTCATCACGGCGACGACCGTGACGTTCTTCGTGAGCGAGCGGTTGCTGATATCGTTGCATCGGGAGCCGGTGCACAACATTACTGAGGCGAGGAAGCTGCCTGAGAAGGAGTTGTTGCAGTTGTTGCGGCGGGGGACGAGCGAGTTGTTGTATTACTTGTTCGAGCGCTTGGCGCACGAGTTCTTCGGCCGTCTTGATGAGGTGGAGGCGCAGATTGACAAGATAGAGGACGTGGTGTTCGCTAAGCCTGAGCAGCGGACGGTCAGGAGGATTTTCACGTTGAAGCGCACGTTGATTTATTTCCATAAGGCGCTCGCCGGTAATCGTGATGTGATCGTGGCGCTGCAGAAGCCTGAGGCTGGCAAGCAGATCAAGCACAAGGTGCAGCGTCGTTTGACGGACTTGTATTATGACATGGTGCAGTTGTTGGACGTGGTGGCGACGTATCGTGACATCTTGACGGGCACGTTGGACATCTACTTGTCTGCCGTCTCTAATAGCATGAACGCTGTCATGAAGAAGATGGCTGCGTACGGTTCCTTGGTATTGGTGCCTACGTTCATTACGGGGTTGTACGGGATGAACTTCCGGTTTATGCCCGAGCTGGATTGGCGGCTGGGTTACTTGTTCGCTTGGGGGTTGATCGTGATTAGCCTCGTGGTGTTGTATTGGTATTTCCGCAAACACGACTGGTTCTGAGGGCAAAGAGTTAAAAGCCTCGTGTCCCTCTGTTGCTCGTCATGGCAGGTGCTGAGGATCGTATCGAGGAGCTGGAGCATCTTATCGCTCATAGCCAGTACAATAAGCGGACGCAGCACGCGATCGGGTTGTACAAAGCCCAGTTGGCGCGGTTGCGGGAGAAGCAGGAGGCCCGTCGGGCGGCGAAGGCCGCGAAGCAGGGTGAAGGGTACGCGGTGCGGAAGACGGGTGACGGTACTGTCGTGTTGCTGGGGTTTCCTTCTGTGGGGAAGAGCACGTTGCTGAACTGCTTGACCAATGCGGAGAGCCGGGTGGCTCATTATTCGTTCACGACGCTGCAAGTGATTCCTGGGGTGATGGAGTATGAGCACGCGAAGATCCAGGTGTTGGACGTGCCCGGGGTGGTACAAGGCGCTGCTGCTGGTCGTGGCCGCGGTACTGAAGTCTTTGCCGTGCTGCGGAACGCTGACCTGATCGTGCTGTTGCTGGATGTGCATCATCCTGAGCAGTGCGAAGTGTTGTTGCGGGAGCTGAGGGGTGCGCATATCCGTGCTAATGCCAAGCCGCCTGACGTGAAGGTGCGAAAGACGTCGAAGGGTGGTGTGAAGATTGGGAAGACGCGCCGGTTGACGAAGTTGACTGACGAGACCATCACGGCTATCTTGCAGGAGTTCAAGATCAACAATGCCGATGTGGTGATCAGGGAGGACATCACCGATGACCAGTTCATCGACGTGCTTGAGGGGAACAAGCATTACGTGCCTGCGATCACCGTGGTGAATAAGATTGACAGCGCTCCTCCTGCATTGGTGAAGAAGGTGGCGAAGCGGGTCAAGGCTGACCTGTTGGTGAGCGCTGCGCAACGAGAGCGCATAGATGAGCTGAAGGAGCTGGTCTTCCAGAAGCTCGACTTGGTGAGGGTGTATTTGAAGGAGCCAAGGAAGGATCCTGACCTTGAGGTGCCGTTGATCATGCGTCGTGGCTGCACGGTCAAGAGGGTGTGTGAGAAGCTGCACAAGGATTTCGTGGACAAGTTCAAGTTCTGCCGGGTGTGGGGGAAGTCCGCGAAGTTCCCGGGCCAGAAGCAGATGTTGCTACATGTATTGCGAGACGGTGACATCTTGGAATTGCATTTGCGATAGGTTTTTATAGTTCTCTAGCTCAGAATGGAGTATGGCGAAGACTGTTGACCTCTCATTGGATTCGTTCAAGGAGCTCTGGCAGAAGATTGTTGACTATTTCTCCGGCTTGACGTTGTACCAGAAGATTGCTTGGGGCGCGGTCGGCGTTGGTGTTGTGTTGATTATCAGCGGTGTCATCGTCTTATAGAGGGCTTTTCTCCCAAACCTTTTTATTTACTGACACATCCATACTTGTTATGCAGGTGCAATTATGAAGATACTCGCCATCCATGCGGATCATTTGACATTTGAGGCGAAGAAGCAAGCCATCAAGGACCCTGAACCAGTGGAAAGCCCGAAAGAGACAGTCAAGGAATGCTTGGTCGTGTTCATGGCAGTGGAGAAAGGCGATGAGGCTAACCCTGAGAGTGCGGTGCAGCAATTGGTTGCGCAGGTCAAGGACATCGCTGGTCAGGTCAAGACGCAATCAATAGTTCTCTATCCGTATGCGCATTTGTCCAGTAATCTAGGTTCGCCAAAGACGGCAAAAGAACTCTTAGCAAAGGCGGACGAGGCGTTGCAGGAACAAGGCTTCCAGGTCAAGCGTTCGCCGTTCGGTTGGTACAAGGCATTTGAAATATCCTGTAAAGGTCATCCATTATCTGAATTATCAAGAGAGATTACTGTTGAAGGCGCAGCAGAACAAGAGTCTGAAGCATTAGAAGCAGAAAAAAAGCTTAAGTCGTATTGGTACATCATGGATGTAGATGGTGCTTTACAAGAACTAGACAAATTCGATTTCAAGGATAATGATAACCTGAAACGATTCTCCCTGTACGAATCGGACAAGGACAGATCTGCGCCGAAAGAGCCGCATCATGTTAAAATTATGAAGCAGTTAGAATTGGTTGATTATGAGCCTGCGTCTGATTCTGGAAACTTACGATATTATCCTAAAGGTCGATTGATGAAAAAATTGTTAGAAGAATTCGTGACTGATAAAGTGGTCGAGTACGGCGGTGTAGAGGTGGAAACGCCGATCATGTATGACATGCAGCACCCGGCATTGGCGAAGTACTTACAGAAATTCCCTGCGCGACAATACCGGATAGACTCGGATAAGCGGAAGTTCTTCTTGCGCTTCTCCGCGTGCTTCGGCCAGTTCTTGACGGCTCATGATGCGACCATCAGTTACAAGCATCTCCCGCTCAGGCTCTACGAGATGACAAGGTACTCCTTTAGGCACGAGCAACGCGGTGAGTTAACCGGTCTGCGACGTTTGCGAGCGTTCACCATGCCTGATGTGCACGCGTTATGCGCTGACATCAAGCAAGCCATGGAAGAATACAAGGTCAGGTTTGACTTATCGCTCTCTACATTAGAAGAAATCGGTTTTTCTCGCGATGATTTCGAGATGGCCTTGCGGGTAACGAAAGAGTTCTATGAAAAAAACAAGGATTTTGTGGAGTATTTAGTGAAAACCATCAATAAACCGATCTTGGTGGAGATGTGGGACGAACGGGAATTCTATTTCGTGCTCAAATATGAGTTCAACTTCGTCGATGCGAACCAGAAAGCCTCTGCATTGTCTACTGATCAGATCGATATCGAGAATGGCGAACGGTATGACATGCGCTTCATGACAGAGAAGGGTAAAGAAGCAATCATTCCGTATGTGTTGCATTGTTCTCCGTCAGGCGCAATTGAACGCGTACTCTATGCTTTGTTAGAAAGGACTTATTTCCAGGAAAAACGTGGCGAACAACCTTCTTTACCGTTATGGTTGGCGCCGACGCAAGTACGATTGGTACCCGTGAACCCGCAACGACACATGGAGTTCTGTAAGGGGTTAGCAGAGAAAATACATCAGCAAAATATCCGTGTGGATATCGCTGATGAACAGGAAACCATTGGTAAGCGGATACGGGATGCTGAGCAGGAATGGATTCCTTATGTTGTTGTGATTGGCGACCGTGATGTGGAAGGCGGCAAGCTCACGGTGAGGATACGAGGTCAGCAGGACCAGGTGCAGTGGTCGTTCGATGAGTTAGTCAAGGCAATCAAGGACCGGATCAAAGGCATGCCTTGGAAACCGCTGCCCTTGCCGTGGTTGCTTTCAAGGCGACCGATCTTTGTTGGTTGATGCATCGATGCGACAAGTTTATTCTCCGATGTTCATCGTCTTGAAACTTGTAGGAGGTATTTGTCTGCTCGCCGCGTTGTTCTTTCTCCCCTTTCCTTGGGTGAGCTGCCGGCGCTTGTTGTTTCTTTCTTCTCGCTCTACATAGCGTATGAGGTCTTTCCTTCTCGCGGTCGGGAGCGGTTGCTGGCTGGAAAAGAATAGGTGTTGTTTCAGTGGAAGGCTCCTTCGTATGCTTTGTCGCCTTTCTTCTCTTTTTCTTCTTTCTTCTCTTCTTCGTCATAGCCGGCCATGAAGGCTTCTTCTTCTGGGCTTATCTCATCGTTGTCGGTGAGGTCTTCTCGGCTTTCTTCGTCATAGACTGATTCGAATTGCTCTTCTTCGTAGTCTTCTGGCATGTTTTCTCTCCCGCACCTATGCGCTATTTAAAATTTTCGTCAATGGTTTTTAAGCCAATTATTTACTATATGGCAAAAATATCCTTTTTGCACCAACCTATAAAAATCACCATGACTCACCCCGCTACATGCGCTTCACAAAGATCACCATCATCAGCACGCGGACCCAACCAGACCGCCGCAACATCAACGAACTCCTCCAATGGATAGGCGGCTCGCTCGGGCTCTTCAGCACGCGCGACAAGGACAAGAGCTGCTACCGCATCTTCCTCATACTCCTCAAAGACCTGCAACGACAGGCGCCAGGCATGACCAGCGACGAGATAGCGGCGGCCACCCACCTCACCAGGGGCACGGTCATCCACCACCTCAACCGCCTCATGGAAGCAGGCATCGTCCTCGCGGAACGAGGCAGGTACGCCCTCCGGGTCGACACCCTCGAAGAACTCGTGAACGAGGTACAGGCAGGTGTGAACAAGACGTTCGACAGCATCAGGCAGGTCGCCAAGTACATCGACGAACAACTCGAGCTTTAAAAAGCACGAAAGATTTATATATTCTAAAAGAGCAGAAAAAGCTACTAGTATAAGGATGAAAAGGCGGTGTCCTCGACCCGTGCACGACCAAGAAGCAAACGCACAGACGCTCTACAAAACTATTGATCGGTTCGTCGACGACCAGGAAGCAGTAGGGGACGCGATGAAACACGTCGCGAAGAAGCTATCACCACGAGCGCAGCGATCATTCCAGCAACTCATCCTCGACGCGCCATGGCACGACTTCAGTCATTATGACCATGAACGAGACCTCTGGTTACCAGACCGACTCGAAGTAAACGATTACCACGCTACGAGGTTCCTACTAGAAAAAATAGCCATACGGCTGCAGCAAAACACGGCGAACGGCGACCAAGCATGCGCCCAGCAACTAAAGGTATACGCCGTCCAACTGATCGACGACGACTACGGGACGCCCACACAAAAAGCGCCGACACCAGCATACCATGCTCCCATGGAATAAAAGCTTATAAACAGCCGCCTGTTTCTGCGAACACATGGGACAACTCCCGTTCGAACGCATACCGAGAGGCAAACTCGTGCGGCAAGAAGCGACCACAAGCCAAAAATACGGCTGCGCCCCCGGAAAAAGGAGCATGCAAGCACTGCTCCACTACGGCGTCATCAACCTGGACAAGCCGGCAGGACCGTCCAGCCACCAAGTCTCCTCCTACGTCAAGAAGATACTACGCATAAAGAAAGCAGGCCACTCAGGAA
>WJKR01000054.1 GCA_014729015.1 Candidatus Woesearchaeota archaeon
ACCTTGTAGATGCCTACGCTCGCCTCGGGGTATGCTTGGAGCAAGAATTCGAAGTCTGCGGTCTCCCCGCTCTTCAATAGGCTGATCCTCTTCTCTGCGGATGACCCGATGGGTGCGAGCGGTATGTCTTCGATCGTGCTCGTTCCGATAACCGTTTTTTCCAGGTCGAGCTTGACGCCGACGTCTCGTAGGTTGCTCATGGCGAGGTTCTTTATCTTGACCTGCGTCTCTGCCTGGGCGCCGGGCGTGATGGTGCCGGGTGTGACCGTCACGCTGTTGATGCTGATGGTCTTCTGCGCGCTGTTGATCGTCAAGGGCAATTCTTTCTCGATCCAGTTGTTCGCGGTGTCGTCCGACTTGTAGCGTACTTTGAGGTAGTTGGTGCCTTCGATGGCTGCGCTGTCGATCCTGACGCGGTATTCCGCGAGGTAGTCCTCTTGCTCTTCGAGCTCGCCGATTTGTTTGTCTGCTCGTTCATCGATGCTGAACGGGTAGTTGTCCCTGAACTCCAGTACGGTGTTGGTCGACGCCCCGTCGCCCTCGTTCGCTACTTTGAAGATGATCGTCACGTAGCTGCCTGGCTGCGCCGGTACTGGCGTGTAGCTCTGCACGCTGATATCGATTTCTGAGCGCTCTGCCGCAAATGCTTGTCCTGCAAGCATGCTGGTCATGGCGACGAGCGCGAATAGTGTTGCAATGGTCTTGTTCATAGTGTTTCACCTGTGCTTGTTCTTGCGTGTCTTGACGATGGCGCCGTCCCTGAGGTGTTCTACGCGGTCCGCGTGCTTCGCGACGTCTTCGTCGTGCGTGACCATGACGATGGTCGTCCCTTTCTCTTCGTGGAGCTTCTCGAGGAAGGTCATGACGTTCTCTCCTGTCTTGGTGTCTAGGTTGCCGGTTGGCTCGTCGGCGAGGACGACTTCCGGGTCGTTCGCTAATGAGCGTGCGATGGCGACTCGTTGTTGCTGGCCGCCGCTGAGTTCTGCGGGGCGGTGGTTCTTCCTGTCTGCGAGGCCGACCATGTCCAGCAGTTCCTCGGCTTTTCTTAATCGCTCTTCTGGGGTGATGCCTTGGAACATCATGGGGAGTGTGATGTTTTCCTTCGCGGTGAGCGTGTTGATGAGGTTGAACTTCTGGAAGATGAATCCTATCTTCTTCCCCCTGATCTGCGCCAGTCGTGATTCGGTCATGGTGCTGATGTCTTGTTTTGAAAGATAGATAGAGCCTTTTGTCGGGATGTCGAGGCAGCCGACCATGTTCATCGCCGTGCTTTTTCCGGAGCCTGACGGTCCCATGATGGCCAAGAACTCTCCTTCTTTGACCTCGAGGTCTAATCCGCGAAGGGCGTGGACGGCGACGTCGCCCATCTTGTACGTCTTCCAGACGTCTTTGATGTTGATGATGGTGTCTTGCTTGCTCATTTTTATCGGTGTAGGTGTTCCAGTTTCTTGAATGATTGCTCCATATCATTGAAGAGATTTACTATTTTGTGGTTCTGTTCGAGGTAGTCCTCGTACCATTGTATCTTTTTCTTGAGCTCTTCTTTCTTCTCTTTTCTCGTTTTTGGGTCTTTCTGCGCTTGCTTGAGTTCCTTGATGATCCTGGGCATGAGGTCTTGCATCGGTTTCAGGGCGGTGTCGATGATGTGCTTGAACTGCTGGTGGAGCATGCTGACGAAGTTCTTCTCTCCTTGGACGTAGATCTTCTTGGAGCCCGGCTTTTTTATTCTGTGTGCTTTCCTCGTCATCTCGAACTGTTTGACGATGGTGCTGACCGATGCGAGTGAGTAACCGGTCTTTTCCGCTATTGCTTCGAGGCTGAGCGGTCTTGGTTCGAGGAAGAGGACGGCGTTGACCTTTGCGAAGAGCATGTTTGCTCCGGCTTTGAGGCTTAGGTCGACAATCGCTCGGTACAGTTCTTCTTCCGCCGGCAGTCCTTGGTACACCTTCATTCACATGTTATTTTTATCATTTATTGAATTTTTATAAAATGTAAAATTAGAAAAAGATTTTGCAGTTTAAATAGTTTGTGGAAAGAAAGCCCCCTCCGGGAGTCGAACCCGGGACCTTCGGTTTGCTTGATCCATTGAAGGATTACAAGACCGACGCAATAGCCACTATGCTAAGGGAGCGTACGTCCACCAGTACCGGAACGAGGTTTTTAAACGTTTCTCCTCATACCAAGAGATGCACGACGACAGCGACAACCACACCGAGGATGATACCGGCGAACGCCTGCGACAATGTGTGCCCCAGGACCACCCTGACCTTGTCCTGCACGTGATCATGCTTTGCCAGCTTGTTCAGAATCTTCGCCTGCTCACCAACACTCCACCGCACGCCGAAGCTGTCACGGATAACAATCAACGAGAACACCAGGCACGCGAGGAACAACACCGACACGCCCTCAAGGAAGAACACCGCCGCCGTCAACGACGACACCGAAGCGCTATGACCGGAAGGCATGCCGCCCGTCGTGAACAGCTCATTGAAGAGCGATACCTTCCCGCTTCCCTTCTTGAACGACGCCGACAAGTACTTTAGCACCCCGGCGGCCACCCATGTGAAGAACACGGTCAACACGATGGGATGCATCAAGAAGCCCCGCAGCATCAGGTGATCCTCCTGTACCGGGAATTAATCAATCCCCACTCGACGAACAACAACAAGATGCCGACCACCAGCAACCCGAGGTCGATGCGCATCCCGACGAAGCCCTCCTCCGCCTTGGACAACAACACCACATACGCCTCCTCCACCGACTCGTCATCGCTCGCAGGAATCATCAGCCCGCCGGTGCGGTTGCTGACGCGCTTCAACGTCTCGCTGCTGTACACCGCGGAGATATTATAGTACTCGGGCAGGTACCCGATAGGGCCTGTCTCGCTCCCGATACCGACGCTGTTCACCACGACCTCCTGGTCCACGACATACTCCGTCGCGTACTCCATGGAACGATCGATGAAGTTGCCGAGCGTCGAGCTGCCATCAGTAAACAGCACGATTACCCGTCCTTTGTCAGGCTCCACCAACAGCATGTTCGTGCTCGTGATCAACGCGCTCGGGATGTCCGTACCGCCCGTCCTCGTCAGCCCGACGGCATCGATAGACGACTTCACCGCCACCTTGTCATCGGTCAACGACTGCTCTATCAGCGTCACCCCAGAGAAAGAGA
>WJKR01000055.1 GCA_014729015.1 Candidatus Woesearchaeota archaeon
ACCGCGTCGGTGCTGTTCGTGTCCGCGTAGACGGTGGTGTTGCCGATGGTGAGGTAGAGGGTGTTGTTCGTGGTGTTCGTGTGGTTGGCGAGGTAGTCGAGCTCAACGGTCATTGACTGCAGCTCTCCGGGGACGTGGATGGCGTCGTAGAGGTTGATGATGCCTTCGATGCGGGGGAAGGCGTAGGTGGTCACGGCGTAGCTCTTGTTCGTCTGGAAGTAGTCGGTCTCGTAGTCGACGCGGAGGTAGCCGCCGCCGACGAACGCGTCGTTGAGGTCGGGGAACGCGAGGGTGACATTGTTGGTGCCGGTCATGAGGAGTCCTTTGCAGGCGGTGAGGTTCCATCGGCCCGCGGTGAAGTTGCCTTCTACGGGTGTGAGATTGTCGCAGTGGTCGCCGTTGATGCGCACGGTGACGGTCCGCTCGAGGTCCGCTTCGAGCGCGATGCGTCGTATGCGTGACTCGTTGACGTCGTCGGGCAGCGGTTCGAGCTTGACGGTGATGTTGCCTTGCCCGACGAAGCCGCCGAAGTAGGCGTATGCTGAGAACCGTTTGTCCTTGATGCTTCTGAGGTAGCCGTACGAGGAGGATCCGTGGAGCGGCTTGCCTTCGTCGATGCCTGATATCATTCTTCTCGAGGCGATGATGCCGATGTTCATGTCGTGGAGCTGCTCGTACAGGACGTCTGACCGCATGCGTAGCCGCGCGCCGAGTGACGGCGGGATGACATCGGCGAGAATGATGGCGGTGAGGTTCTGCGCCTTGGCGTCCTCTTCTCTCGCCCAGTACTCCGCTACTTGTTCGAGGACGGTCCGGTCGAGGTCGGTGATGTTACCGTTCGCGACCTCTTGCTGGATGAAGGTGTGGTTGATCGCGCTGAGCGGGATGGTGTCGAGGGCGACGAGGAGGTCTTTGGAGAGGTAGTCGATGTGTTCAGTGGGGTGCTCTGTCGTGGTCATCTGGTAGATGAACAGGAATCCTCCGAGGATGAGCATCGCCGCGAACAGGGCGTCGGTGGCGAAGTAGATGGCGTTCTTGCCTAGTCCCATACGACCACCACCAGTCTGATGATTGAGTTGTTGTGCGTAACGAACCGGTCGACGCGTACCAGGTTCTTGTCTGCCGCGAAGGAGGGGTCGCACGTGGCGTTGACGCTGACACCCGGGTCGCCGTGGCCGCACGCGGTGAGGTTGAGGACGCTCGTCCTGTTCATGAAGTACCAGTACGCGTGCTCCGGGTCGTTCAGTCGCTCCTTGATGTCGTCGTAGGTGTAGTTGTCCAGTTGTCCGAGCTTGGTGAGGTTGAGGGCGTCGTCAGTGAGCAGCCCGACCTTGATCGCGTTCGTCTCGTTCCAGCGCTCTGGGAATCCCGGTGACATGAGGGTGTCCGAGGTGGTGAGCGCTTGCCGTTTGGTCTGTTCGAACGTGCTGGGCTCGGTGATGGTCATGATCAGCCTCGTCGCAATGGTGAGCGCGACTACGATGATGAGCAGGCCGGCGATGAAGTCCACTGTGGAGACTTGCGCTCTAGGTGATGATGACAGTCTCATTTTCGTTCCTGAGGATGTTGATCCCTTTGGTCAGGGTGCCGTCGATGGGTGGGGTTGGTAGGGTAATGGTGATGCCTTCCCTGGCGAGCGTGATGCTGTCCTCGTCGTTGCTGATCGTGTACGACCCTCGTTTGAGGTTTTGGGGGACGTCCAGTGCGCGGTGGTAGCCTGGTCGCACATGGGCTGCGAGGACGAATTCTTCTTGGAGTGCGTAGGCGAGGTCTTCGAGCTCTTCGGCTCCTTGCGCGTCCATGACATGCGTGGTCATGTTCACGGCGACGCCGACGAGTACGAGTACGAGGAGGATGGCGAGGATGGTGTACAGGACGAATTCGAGGGCTACTTGTGATTTGCTCATGAGACATCACTGATGTTCACGCCGGTGTCCGTGGCCTGGATGCTGACCTTGTGCTGCCCTTGGAAGGCGTCGATGGCGCCGCTCATGTTCAGTGGGAGGTCGGTGAAGAGTGAGTAGTACCTGGTGGAGCTGGTGGTAGTGTAGTTGATGAGGATTTCTTGTTGGTTGATGGTGACGGTGTTGACTTGCCCTGGCAGGTGGAGGAGGAGGTATTTCTGCGTGGGCGGTCCGAGGTAGTACACTTCTTCTGCGGCGTCCATGAGTTCCAGGCCCACTTTCTCGAGCTGCGCGGCGTTGATGTCGTCTCTGAGGCTGCCTGATTGCTGGTAGAAGATGAGGATCATGGGGATGAGGAGGACGAGAGAGACGCCTACGACTGCCAGGTATTCCATGCTGATCTGCGCCCGCGCTGAGGAGCGTCGCTCACCTCTCCCGCTCACCATGTCTCCTCGGTCGTTCTCAGACAAGGGGAGTATTTAAAGGTAGCGGTTGCGTCGCGTGCAGAAAAAAATTGTTTAGCCGATGTAGTTCGTGTCCTTGTATCGCTTGAGCCTGTTGATGCTCTCGAGCTTCGTGTGCTTTCCTTGGTCCCCGTCGTCTTCCTTGTCCAGGTCCGCTATTTCCTGGTCGAGGTCATCCAACGGGACGGCGATGCCCAGCGTCTCAGTGAGGAGCTCGAGGATGACGCGTGCGCCTTTGAGGCCGAGGTACATGGGGTGGCCGAGAGTCTCGGCGAGGAGGGTTATCGCTGGCAGCTTGACGCGTTGCGCGATGCCGAGGAGGAGTCCTGAAACGCCGATGATCGGTCCGACCTTTCCGTAGACCTCCTTGCTCGCTCCTTTGCCGGTGAAGCGCGCGATGAAGTCCTTGTCATTGCCGGTGCAGTAGACTATCGGCCGTTCCGGTTCTTCTTGGAGGCCGATGCCGCCGAGGGTGATGATCCGCTTGACGTCCCATTGCTGCGCGTGGTCGATGACGGCCTCGCAGAACTGGTACGAGGCGACTTCGTCTGATGGTTGGACATCGCCGGTCATGAAGAGGTAGTCTTGGCCGTTGATCGTCGTGTAGTGCACTTCGATGTTGGGGAGCGATACTTGGTTGTCTTCGTTGACGAAGACGGAGTTGGGCAGCGATGGTGAGAAGAGGCTCGCGAGCTTCTTCGTCTTCGTCTGCTCGATGAGGTAGTCGACGACCACTTTCCCGACGTTGCCGATGCCTGGCAGTCCTTCGATGAAGTAGGCGTCTTTCGGCTTCGCATGGCGGTGGATGGTGACCTCCCATGCTCGGGGTGCGTGGTTCATGGTGCTCGTTGAGTTTTTTTTGCTGCTCGCCGGTAGGCGCCGTAGCGGTCTTCAGGACTGTACTTCGCGGGTTTCGGCGTGGCGCGGCGCGCACCGCACGAGCAGCGCTCGGCCAAGCCGTACCGGGAGCATTGCGGGCATTTGAGGATGCGGGCTGCCACGGCCTACTCACTCCTTCTTGGCGAAGGAGAAGGTCGCTCCTTGCCGTTCTGCTTGCGGCTTCGCTTCTCCTATCGCTGCTGTGAGCGTCTTCTCCGCTGCTTTGAAGTCGTGCGCGGTGATGATGACGCGCCAGGTCCCGGCGCCGAGGTATCGCGTCATGATGTTCTTGCTCGTCTCGGCGAAGGCGGTGAGCGCCGCTTTGATGACGTCCAGGCCGTTCATGGCGTAGCTCGTGATCGTGAGGTCCCCTTCGATGGTGACTTCTTTGGGCTTGATGCGCTCGACGACGAGCGCTTGGAGGGGTGCCGCGTAGTCTTTGCTGAGGCCTTGTTTTTCGAGCGAGGCGTCGTTCTCGACGACGTCGGTGAAGGCGTAGTTGAGCATGCCGTATTCTGGCAAGAGCGCTTTCGCGACGGCCGCGTACACCTGCTTCGAGTCTTGCTTGAGCTGCTTGGCGAGGGTGTCGATGATCTTCTCCGCTTTCTGCTCGGCTTTCCGTTCCTCGACTTTCATGCGTCGCTGCGCCTCGTTCACCCGGCGCAGGGAGACGTCGATGTGCCCTCTTTGCTGGTTGACGCTGAGCACTTTACACACGACGACCTTTCCTTCCTTGACGTAGTCCCTGAGGTTCCTGATCCTGCCGGGGCTGACTTCTGAGATGTGGATCAGGCCGCTCTTGCCGTAGTCGTCGAGCTTGACGAAGACCGAGTTGTAGTGCACGCTCGTGACTGTGCACATGACGAGTTCGTCTTCTTCCGGGTAGCCTTGCTTGTGGTAGTACATTTTCTTATTCGAGCACTTCGAGGATGCGCGCTTTGAACTGGGTCTTGCCGCCGGTGGGTCCGCCGAGTGACTTGCCGCAGACCAAGCATTTGACGTCGTTGCTGACCTTGCCGAACACGATCTGCTCGTTCTTGCACTTGTTGCAGCGTACCTTGATGAATTTGGAGGCCGGTTCTTTCACGATTGCCATAGTATCACGCCTCTGATGAGTTGTATGAGAGGTGTGGAACAAGGGGGTGTTTAAAAAGGTTTGTCTCAGAACTTCAGACGAGCTCGACTTTTTTTGCTCGGGTGCCCGTCGCTTGCGTGGAGACTTTCTTGCACTTGGTGCACTCGTAGCGGAGGTCGGTCTTCTTGGAGAGTTTCTTGCCGCTCATCTTGGGCTTGGTCGGCTTGGAGTAGCGTCCGAGGTTGCCCGCTCCTCGTCTGAGTCCTCGCGCCTTGACCCTGGCGGTGCCTCCCCTGCTGAGGGGGTGGGTGGCGCTCCTGCCTTTCCGTTTCGCGGTGGCGACCTTGTGCTCGGTGTGCTTACCGCATTTCGGGCAGTGCCGCTTGATGGTTTTCGGCAATTTCATGGTGGTGCAGGAACGACAGGGCCTTTAAAAACGTTTCTCTTCATCGCTCTTCTGCCCGTCCTTTCTTGATCAGGACGCGCGCGATCTTCTCCGGCAGGGTTGCTTGTTCTCCTGCTTTGAAGGGGCCGAATACGTGCTCGTCGGCACCTGCGAAGCGCGGAACCGCCTTGGTGAACGTGACGGCGACCTCTTCTGCCGACGTGCTTGCCGGTTCCTGGGCCGGGGGTGGCTGTTTGGGCGGCGGCGCGTCGGTGCTGGTGAGGACAGTGTCGAGTATCTCCTTGCGGTGCTGGCTGAACGTGGCGATGAGGTCGTCGAACAAGCGTTGTTCCTCTTTGAGCAGGGCGTTCTTGTCCGTGACCTCGGCGCCGATCCTGACCGTGTTCAGCGCGAGGAGGACGAGCTTCTTCTCCCGGCGGTCGTAGAGCTCTTTGAGTATCTTCTTGATGTTCTGGAATTGTATGCGCGCCTTCTCCATGGCTGCGGTGTGCGTGTCTTGCAGCGTGAGCGATCGCTTCTCATGGAGGTAGGCGAGGACGTCCTGATAAAAGGTCTGGTCGAGCGGTTGGAGCTCTTCGCGGTTGCGCTCCCGTCTGAGGAGGTCGAAGAGCGTCTCGTAGGTAATCTTGATGTCCGTCATGGTTTTGTAGTGGGTGACACACAGCATTATTTAAAAGTTGTTGGCGGCGAGGCATGCATTTAAGAATGAGCGCTGGTTTTTCGTCTTGCATGGCTGAGGAAACCGTCATCTCGTTCGAGGACATCAGGTTCGTGCAGGAAAAGGGTCGTGTCCGCGGCGTCTTCCAGCAGCGCTACTTCTTTTCCTTGGCAAGCGATGAGCTTGCAGCCATCGGCGCTTTTACAGTGGAGGATGGGTGTATAGTGTTCGCTGAACGGGAGAAACGGGCATGGAACAAGTTCATGCCTTTGCTGGATAAGGGCTTGGCGGCATTGACGCATGGCGTTCGGAACAAGCCTTGCGTGTACATCCATAAGGAGAGCGGCGTCCCGTTGGTGGGGAGCAACGAGTTCGGCATCATCGACCGGGGGACGAACGTCCTTGAGGTCAAGCCGTTGACGGGCTGCAATCTTTCCTGCTCGTTCTGCTCGGTCGGGGAGGGTGAGAATGATAAGCGTGACGTGCTCGTCCAGGAGGAGTACTTGGTTGAGGTCTTCTCACAGGTCGCGAGACTGAAACGCCACCCCGTAGAGGCGAACATCGGCCCGCAGGGCGAGCCGTTGTTGTATCCGAGGCTCGTGGCATTGGTGCGCGACTTGAAACGGCGCGGCGCCGCCGTTGTCTCCATGAACACGAACGGGACGTTGCTGCATGAACGGTTGATCGATGCGTTGGGTGAAGCCGGTCTCGACCGTATCAATCTTTCCTTGCACACCTTCGACCAGTCGTTGAACGACAGGCTCATGGGCGGGGTGCAGGACCTCCGCCGGTTGCAGGAGATGATACGGTACTGTGCCGGGAAGATCGACGTCTTGTTGACGCCCGTGTTGCTGCCCGGTCTGAACGATCACTCGCTGGACGAACTCATCGTGCTGGCGAAGGGTATCAAGAACCGTCATTGGCCGAGCATCGGCGTGCAGAACTTCTTGCACTACCCCGGCGGTCGTAATCCTGGCGTGAAGGAACGCTCGTGGGAGGCGTTCTATGCGTTGCTGCGCGAGAAGGAGCGGCAGCACGGTATCGAATTGACCATGAAAGGAAACCAACGAGAACTCTTCAACATCTGTCCTGACCAGTCCTTGCCGAAGCCGTTCAGGAAAGGGGAGGTCGTCACGGTCACGTTACGCGTTCCTGGCAGGGACAAGCAGGAGTGGCTCGGCGACGCCGATGAACGGGTAGTCACGGTCAGGGAGTGCAGGGACGGCAAGGAGGAGAAGCGGGTGAAGGTGCGATTGCTGCGGGATAAGCACAACATCTTCGCCGGCGTGCCTGCCTAGGAGAAGAAGTCCGCGAAGAAGTCGGCGATGCCATTGATGACCCTAGAGAGGATGCCTTGTCGCTCCTCGGCCTCGTCAGGGTCGGTGATGACTTCTTTTTCCGGGAGGTTGTTGTCCTCGTCGGCGTCCGGCGGCGTGTCCGAGGAATCGTTCGCTGGCGGCGTCGCGTCCTCTTGCGGTGGTGGCAGGGGCGCGAGCTCTTCGACCGGGTCGGTGACCGTGATGGTCGCGGTGAGCGCGGTGACGGGCTGCCCTTTCGCTGTCAGCGTGGACGTGATGGTGAAATTGCTCTTGGTATAGTCATAGGGGACCCGCAGCTTGTACACGTACAGCTGCCTGCTCTCACCCCCATACAAGTAGGTGCTGCCGCTCGTGTCGCCGAAGGTTTGCTCGAGGTCGTCATCGTAATCTTCAACGGCTTCGACATAGCTCGAACCGCTGTCCGCGATGTTCTCGGCATCGATCATGACCGTGACTTCTTCGCCGCGCGCCAGCTCGTCCGTGCTCGTCGTCTGTCCGAGGATGATGCTTTGGTTCTCCGGCAGGATGGTGAACGATTCCTGGGTGTAGAATAAGTTCCTCTCGCCGTCCTGGGTCGTGAACGTGCCGGACACCTCGACGGTGTGCGTCGTCTGGTTCTGCACTGCCGGCGGACGGTAGACTTTGAAGACGGGGTTCTCGTGCGCTGATGGAGAGAGTCGGTCCATGGCGATGGTCTCGTTGAAGAACGCCGCTCCTGCCCAGCCGTCGATGTTGAAGAAGGGGAGCACGTTGTCCTCGTTGTGGAGGTAGATGCCGATGGTGATGGGTTCTCCTGATCGCATCTTGCTCTTGCTGAGCACGATGGTCGGCGTGATGGTGTCCGTCTTGATCGTGAACGATCCTTTCTGGCGGTCGGAGAAGTGGTAGTCGTTGACTGCTAAGGAGAGGTCGATCGTCGCCGCATAGGTGCCAGTGTACGGGCTGGTGAGCGTGGCGGTGAAGGTCTCCTTCGTCCCTGGCGGGACGGTGCCGGTGAAGAGGAGCTTGTCCCTTGACCGTTCCCATCCTTGCGCGTCGTTGACCTGGATGCCGTTGTCGAGCGTCGCGGTCAGCGCTGCTTGTGCATCGACGGATTCCTTGTTCTGTACCGTGTATCGCAGGGTCGCTTCCCTGTTCGGTTTCAGCGTCGCCGGCGAGAGGCTGAACGTGGTGGCGTACGGCCAGGGGATGGTGATCGTGGTGCTCTTTGTCGTCGCTGCCGGGTCCGGGTCGTCGTAGGACGCCTTGGCGTCGAGCGTCGACGTGTTCTGGTAGTCGTCGGCCTTGAACCAGTAGTCGTAGACGCGTTGCTCGTCCGGGTAGAGCAATGCCATGCTCGCTTGGAGCGTGTCGCCGACGCGGCGGTCGAAGTCGTCGAAGCGGGTGATGGTGAGCCCGTCGCCGACCGTCTCGTTGAGGACGATGTTCGTGGCGGTCTCGGTGCCCTTGTTCATGATCAGCAATCGGGCCTTGGTCTCCTCGTCATAGGAGAGCGTGTCGTCGTTCACCGTCCTGCTCAGCTCGAGCAGGGCCGTCTCGGGCACTTCCTCGTAAATCTTGATCCTCGTGCCGTAGTGATAGGCGCCTCCTTCGTCTGAGCGGGCGCCTTTTTCCGGGTCGTAGGAGATATTCTTGAGGCAGAACCGGTAGATGCCTTCCGCCTTGCAGGACTCCTGGTCTAGGAAGTACTCGTCATCGTGCTCAGAAGCGGTCGCCGTCATAATATAGGATGCCTGGTTGCGCTTCAGCAGCGTCTTGACCAGCATCTCGTCGTCGCCGACGAGGTGGACGGTGGTGGCCTCGTAGTAGTCGTCGCCGATGGTGAAGAAGTCGTGGTACTCGTGCCAGTCGTCATGGATGGTCGTCTCCTCAGCGACGGCCGTTGGCAGGAGGAATAGGAGGATGAAGAGGCATGCACGTATCATGCATGCCTACGTGCAGTCCGGATTATATAAAAGTAGTGGTTAGGAAGAAAAAGGAAAAAAAAAGAAAAAAAATTTGTCGTTGCTTATCCGACGGTGTTGACTTCCAGGTCGGTGAGGTCGGTCGTGATGACTTCTACCTCGTCGCCTGAGAGGTCGTAGTCCTCGTACGCTGCCAAGACCTGCGCCGCACCAGTGGTGTCTTCGGCTAACATGCCGGCCACCATGATGGCGTTCTGGCTCTCCCAGAGCTTGATCTTCGCCTTGCCTTCACTGAAGCCTTCAGTGCACACTTCTGGGTCGCCCATCAAGTCCATGGCAACCGTGTTCACACACGGACCGCCGACCGCGATTAATGGCGTCTCGCCGATGAGGCTCATGGCCTCGTCGTCGTACACCGCGATCTGGCCGACCACGAACTCGTTGATGACATAGGCGTCACCACTGTCGCCACCGCTGGTAACAACAACTGCGTCCGGGCCGTTGAGGAAGACCAAGAAGTCGGTCTCCTC
>WJKR01000056.1 GCA_014729015.1 Candidatus Woesearchaeota archaeon
ACACGACTCCAAGACTTGGTCAGTATTCAAGCGGTGCAAAGAAGGGAAAACGGGTATCGGGGACACTTACATCGACCGCAGCCTCGTCGGACAAATCAATACCTGGTACGACGCCGTGACCACAGGAGATTACTGAAGGTTCGGCATGTCCTCAAGCGCCATGTTGTGCGCCTCCACGTAATGCTTGATGAGCTCCTGCCAGTCAGCCAGCCGCGACAACTCCTTCGCGTGGATCTTGTTCTGCACGCGCTCCTCGTGCGACAGTTCCATCACGAAATGGTACAGCGCGTCGTACAATCCTTGCACGACGTCCAGGTACGGCTTCTTGAACCGGTCGATGACGAACACTCCCGGCTGCTCCTCGGACAGGTTGGGCTTGATGAACCTGCCGAAACCGGCCAAGTCGGTAGTGATAGTGGGCACGCCCATCGCCGCTGCCTCCAACGGCGTGTAGCCCCACGGCTCGTACGCGGACGGGAAGATGGCCAGGTGCGTGCCCGCCAACGCCTCGTAGTACGGCAGGTCAGTGATGGCATCATTGCCGTCCAGGAAGCATGGGTACACGACGACCTTGACCTTGTCGTCGTTCTTGTTGTCCAGGCCCACCTCCACCAATCGTTGCAGCAACGGGTCATCGGCATCGTCCGGCACGTTATGCGTCGAAACAGGAGGGTTGCCCTTGCGCTTGAAGTGCAGCACGTCCTTCTTCATCTCGAACAAGAACTCCTTGGTATAAAACGCGTCTTGCGCAGGGTTCTCCTCGATGATGAAATCGCGGGTCACCTCGTTCAATATCTTCTCGCTGTGCTGGCGCACATAATTCTTGATGTGGCGATAATACCCCTTATTCTCCAAGACGTCATGACGCACGCCGGCGTTGAGCCGGAGCACCCAGAAGAAGACCGTGACGGTCTTCTCGCTCCGCTGCTTCTTCAATTCCTCGTTCAGCCTGCCCAGCGCGTCGACGAACACGTCCATGCCTTTATTGCCAAATTCATAACGGCCGGAGATGCACATCATGGTGTTCTTCTCCAACGAGAAATTGTGATAGTACGGGAAGAAGAAATAGGTCTGGAACTCGTGCAACAACTCCTTGGACGTCGTATGCTTAAGGCTCGTCTCCTCGATGGTGGGGAAACGATCCAGGTCAAAGCCGTTGAACACCAGCACCTCGGGCTTCCGACCCAATAATCGCTCTGCTTCCATGCCCGTGATTTCAGAAACTGTGGTGAACACGTCCACTGCCTGTGCGCATGCTTTTTCCACGGAGAACTTGTCATGGACGCCGATGGCCTGCGCCTTCTCGTCAGGGTTGAGCTCATCGAGCATGCCATACAGGTCCTCGCCGTGGCCGGCCACAGACCGTCCGAGCATGGTCGCATGCGTCGTAAAAACAGTCCGTATCCCGGGGATGTACTGCTTCGCGTACAATAATGAGAGTCCTGCCATCCATTCGTGATGGTGCGACACGACCTTCTTGTCCAGCCAAGGGCCGCTCATGAGTTCTTGCAGCAAGCGGGCGCACGCCCATGACCAGACGACGGGCTCCTCGAAGTCCCACCCGCTCTTTAAGGAATCGACCTTGTAGTGCTCCCAGAACCACGCTTTGAACTCGTCCTTCCGATGGCTGATCCCCCGGTAGTCGACCAGGATGGCTTTCGGCTCTCCTTTGATGCGCCACATCCCATAATAGCACGTGATGCCCTCATCCTTCAACCGCTCCAAAACAGCCGCGATCTCCTCCGGCGGAACCTCTTCCTCGAACTCGTAATCCGCCCGATCCTTGAAGTACGGGCCGACCGTGAAATACTCGTCGTAGAATTGTCGCATGAACGGCGCCTTGCTCTGGATGACCGTGTAGATGCCGCCGACCTTGTTGCACACCTCCCAAGAAAGCTCTATGACGACCTCGGCCAATGCCTGCGGCTGATCGTCGGTGCGCATTAACACACCCCGGCTGGGAAGGCATCGAAGTAGAGGAGTGCTGCGAAGAGGATGATGCCAACGAGCAGGCCGAGGAGCATGCCCCAGAAGAACTCTTTGATGATGAACTTGTGCGGCGCCTCGGTGCTGACGTCATACACGACCTTGTTGTCGTGCGTCACCATGGTCTGCGGCGGGTCAGAGAGCTTGGCAGGGTCTTCGTGCGGCTGCTTCGCGGCCGGAGCGGATGTTTCTTCTACGGCCTCGTCAAGGACGTCTTCGCCGGTGTACTTACCGAGCTCTGCGTCCAGGACGTCGATCACCTTGCCGGGGTCGGTGACCGCTCGGAGGTCTGCCGCCAGTTCCGGTTTCTTGTAGACGAACTCCACCCAGTTCGCGAAGTCGTTGTTCGTGTCGTCCACGTGGTGCGCGAACTCGTCGTCGGGCATGCCTATGATGGCGTCCCGCAGGTCTTTGAGGTTATGCGCCTGCTTGCCGTCCCTGAAGTGAAAGACGTGTTCCGGGGGGACGTTGTTGAGCGGGTCGTCTGCCATGGTATCACCAGAGTTTGTGGGAGATGTGCCTGTAGAGCACGAGCTGGACGTGCTTCTTGTCCTTGGCGCCTGCCACATGCTTGGCCAGGTCTATCTCTGCGAAGACGTGGTGCAACCAGTTGGCGAAGTCGTTCTTGTCCTGTGTGACGTGATGGTTGAAGACGTAGTCCTCGATCTTCTCCATGGCGTCTGCCAGCTCTTTCACGTTCTTGAGGCGGTGGCCGTTCACCATGACGAAGACCTGGTCTTTCGGGGCGTTCTTCTTGATCTTCTTCCGTTGTTGGTGCTTTGTTGGCTTCTTGGCCGTCTTCTTCTTAGCTGATGAACGAGTCTTCTTAGCCTTAGCTGATGAACGAGAAGTCTTCTTTTTTGTCACGTACTCCCCACCTCTTTTTTAAGCTTTCAAGCACCACTGCTATTTAAAGTTTGTGGCTATTCCACGAGTGTGCTGGGCTGCTCCGAAATCTTCAGGGGGTTCTTGACGTCCGGCACGGTCGCCACCTCTACGCCTTTATCCCTGAGCCTGATGGCTATGTCGTTCAGCACGTTCATGAAGCTGATGAATCCTTCGTACGGGCTGTCGTACGGGTTGAAGTATTTGTGCACGTCGCCGTCGTTGAACCACTTGGTGCACATGTAGTAAAAGTGGTCTGACGTCGTCAGTTTGCGCCAGTCCTCGATTAGCTGCGCGTCGCCCGATGCCTTGACCGCCGCTTCGAACGCGTACAGCTGCTTCGTCGCGTTGTCCTGTATCGGGTTGCCCAGCCATGCTGACAGGTCTCGTTCGACGTCCGCCCAGCTGACGAAGTTGTGCGCATCGATCATGCCGACCGGCTCATAGGACGACGCGACTTCTGAGACGGTCTTGAACTGGTTGTCCGGGTGCTTGAGCAGCTCTCCCGGCAGGTGCCGCATGAATTCGAAGATGCCGGTGTCCTCCCATTGATGCTCGCCGAAGGTTTCGTAGTCCATGAACAGGTTGACCGTGTGACCGTTCCCGTTCGTCGCGTTGAGCCATTGCGCGAACTTGTGCACGCTGAGCGGGTATTCGTTCCATCCTTTGTTGCCGAACCGGAACGCGATGTCGTCTGACAGCTTGTAGTTCTTCAGCAGAGCCTTGATGTTGTTCGTGTAAACGGGCTTGTACAGGAAGTTGGGGCTGCGCCAGCCGAGGACGTGGTCCGCCCCTTCTGCCAGGATGGCTTGGTAGCCCATCTTCTCGACGTAGTTCGCTGACTCATTGTTGAATATCAGCTCGGTGTTCCTGAACACCTTTGGCTGCTGGCCGAACAACCGCTTGATCTTCCGTTCCTGCATCCTGACTTGCTCCTCGAATTCCTGCTTGGAGAAGAGGTAGGCGAGCGAGTGGTAGTAGGTCTCGGCGACGAACTCGACGTGCCCCGTGGCTGCAAGGTCCTTGAAGGATTGGAGGACTGCGGGCGCGTATTGCTCGAACTGCTCGAGGATGACGCCGCTCACGGAGAAGGAGACTTTGAACTTGCCGTCGTGCTGCTTGATCAGGTCCAGCAAGAGCTTATTCATGGGCAGGTAGCACTTCTTCGCTACCTTGTGGATGATGTCCTTGTTCTTCTTGCCGTCGAAGTAGTCGTGCTTCTGTCCGATGTCAAAGACGTTGTACTTGGCCAGCCGGTATGGCTGGTGGACGTGGAAGTACAGGCAGACGGATACCATGCTTGTCTACGCTCCGCTGAGCTTTTTGTAGAGGTTGATGCATTTCAGTGCTGGCTTGTCCCAGGTGCTGTTCTTGGATTCCCAGTAGCCGTTCTGTGCCATGGTGCCGTTCAGAATCTGGTAGTGCAGCAATGCCAGGATCTTCGCGGCCAGCTCCTTGACGTCCCAGAAGTCGACTTTGAGGCAGTGTTGGAGCACTTCTGAGATGCCTGATTGGTTGCTGACAATGGTGGGGGTTTTCTTGATCTGCGCTTCGTAGGGCACGACGCCGAACGGCTCGGAGACTGAGGGCATGACGAACACGTCTGCCATGCTGAACAGCTTCTCTGCTTCGTCGCGGTTGTAGAAGCCTGGGAAGATGAACTTGTGGCTGATGCCTAGGGATGCTGCTTTCTGGATCATGGGCGCTAGCATGTCCCCGCTGCCTGCGAGGATGAACGTGACGTTCGGGTTCTGCTCTAGGACGAGTTTCGCCGCATCCACGAAGTAGTCCGGGCCTTTCTGCAGGGTGACGCGGCCTGCGAACAGGACGATTTTGTCCTTGTCTTTGAGGCGGCCGCCGTCGTACACCTCTGCTTCCTTCATGGAGATGGCTGCGTTGTGCACGACCCGTACCTTTTCGGGGTCGATGAAGTAGTCGTTGATGCATCGCCGCTTGACGAATTCGGAGACGGCGATGACTAGGTCTGCTTGCTCCATCCCTGTTTTTTCGAGGTGATAAATATCGGGGTTGGCGTGCATGCCTCCGGTTTTGTCAAACTCCGTAATGTGCATGTGGACGATGAGTGGCTTGCCGGAGACGTTCTTTGCCGCCAACCCCGCCGGAAAGCATGTCCAGTCGTGCGCGTGGATGATGTCGAAGGATTCGTGTTTCGCGATGAGCGCGACCTTGGCTGCGAAGCGGTGCACTTCTTCGAGGATGTTCTTGCCGTAGAGCGGCTTGCCTGAGGAGTCGCCTCTCTCTGCGAGGTAGCTCTGGTAGGCCTCGTCGTATTGGTCGCTGGTCTGGTACGCGGTGAGCAGGCTGTCCACTTGGATGATGTCTACTTTGTCGTCTGCGAGGAGGTTGTTGGCCACGAGGACTTTCTTGATGTGTGGGACGTTCATGCCTTTGGGTCCTGAGGGGATAACGAAGGTGACGTCGACGCCGTTGTCGGTCAGGGCGCGGGCGATCTCGTTGCACACGATGCCAACGCCGCCTGCGAAGAATGGGGGGAGCTCCC
>WJKR01000057.1 GCA_014729015.1 Candidatus Woesearchaeota archaeon
AAGGAGAAAAAGTCGGCGCCGTCAAGGTACGGCTGTACCGGCCATTCTCAGTCGAGGACTTCCGCAACGCGCTACCGCAAACGGTCAAGAAGATCGCCGTCCTGGACCGAACAAAAGAACCAGGATCCATAGGCGAACCACTCTACATGGACGTCGTCGCAGCACTCAAAGACCGAAAAGACATCACCATCATCGGCGGCAGGTACGGGCTCAGCAGCAAGGAGTTCACGCCCACCATGGTCAAATCAGTGTACGACCACCTGGACAACGAGTGCACCCACGGGTTCACCGTCGGCATCATCGACGACGTGACCAATACGAACACGGAAATCAGGGAAGAGATAGACTCAGAATCGCCAGACGACATCAAGTGCAAGTTCTGGGGCTACGGCTCCGACGGCACGGTCAGCGCGAACAAGAACAGCATCAAAATCATCGGCGAGAGCACGGACCAATACGTGCAGGCATACTTCTCCTATGACAGCCACAAAGCGGGCGGCATCACCGTCTCCCACCTCAGGTTCGGCAAGCACCCCATCAAGTCGCAATACTTCCTGACCAAAGCGAACTTCGTAGCGCTCCACAAGACCAGCTACATCGGTCGGTACGACATCCTCGAAGGGATAGTGGAAGGAGGCACGTTCCTCCTCAACAGCCCCTGGAAGCCGGAAGACGTGTTCAACAAGCTCACGCCGGACATGCAGCAGACCATCAAGGAGAAAAGCATCAAAGTCTACACCATCGACGCGAACAAGATCGCCAAGGACGTCGGCCTCGGCAACCGCATCAACACAGTCATGCAAGCCGCCTTCTTCAAGATATCAGGTGTGCTGCCAGAACAAGAAGCCATCAAGCTCATGAAGGACGCGGTGAAGAAGCAGTTCAGCCGCAAAGGAGAGAAGGTCGTGCAGATGAACTGGGACGCCATCGACAAGGCAGGCGAAGCATTACAACAAGTAAGGATACCGGAACGAGCGACCGGAGCGGCAGCGTACCACAAACACGTCCCCGACGACGCCGGCGACTGGGAGAAGAACGTCATAGAACCCATCATGAAACTCAAAGGCGACGACGTACCCGTCAGCAAGATGCCCCTGGACGGGGCCATACCGACCGGCACGAACAAATTAGAGAAGCGAGGCATCGCCCTCACCATCCCCAAATGGATTCCCGAGAAATGCACGCAATGCGGCATCTGCGCCATGGTGTGCCCGCACGCCAGCATCAGGATCAAGCAGATAGACCCGAAAGACCTGGAGAACGCGCCCAAAGGGTTCACCACGCTCAAAAGCAACACCAAGAACGACCAGGGACTGCGTTTCCGCGTACAGGTCTACCCCCAAGACTGCACCGGCACGAACGCGTGCGGTAACTGCATGGACCTCTGCCCCACAAAGGCGCTTGTCGAACAACCGCTGGAAGAAGCCCTCGCCAACGGAGAAGCGGAACGGGCAACATTCTTCGACTCATTACCGGACATCACCGACGGCACGACGACCAACACGGTCAAAGGCAGCCAGATGGTCTCCCCGCTGTTCGAGTTCTCAGGAGCGTGCGCGGGTTGCGGCGAGACGCCCTACCTCAAACTCGTCACGCAACTCTTCGGCGACCGCATGATCATCGCCAACGCCACTGGTTGCAGCAGCATTTACGGCGGCACCTTCCCCATAACCCCCTACGCAAAGAACAAAGAAGGCAGAGGGCCGGCATGGGCGAACTCATTGTTCGAGGACAACGCGGAGTACGCGTTCGGGTTCAGATTGGCAGTAGATGCGAACCGGCGGGAGCTCAAGGCAGCACTGGAACAGGTCTTGCAGACCGGCACGACCAACGAGCTCAAAGCAGCTATCGAGAAGTACCTGCCTCTCTGGGACCAAGTATCGGAGGAAGCCAAAGCGACGGCAAAAGAAGTATTGCAGCACATCCCCCACGCGAAAGAAGAAGCGCACGACGAGAGCGAACCCATCATGTTCAGGATTGACGAGCTCAAGGACTTCCTCATTGACAAGAGCGTATGGGCCATCGGCGGGGACGGCTGGGCGTACGACATCGGCTACGGCGGCCTGGACCACGTCATGGCCAGCGGCAGGAACGTGAACGTCCTCGTCCTAGACACTGAAGTGTACAGCAACACGGGCGGGCAATGCTCGAAAGCGACGCCGCGAGCAGCGACGGCGAAGTTCGCCGTCTCCGGAAAGAAGCAGTCACGCAAAGACCTCGGCCGCATGCTCATGACCTACGGCAACGTCTACGTGGCGAGCGTCAGCCTCGGAGCGAACATGAACCAGGTCATCAAGGCGTTCAACGAAGCGGAGAACTACCCGGGACCGAGCATCATCATCGCCTACAGCCCGTGCATCGCGCACCACATCGACATGAAGCACAGCAACAAAGAGTACAAGCTCGCCGTGGAATCAGGGTACTGGCCGCTCTACCGCTACGACCCTCAAAAACGGGCAGCAGGCGAGAACCCGTTCCAGCTGGACTCCGGAGAGCCGAAAGTGCCGTTCACCGATTATATCAATAACGAAGGGCGGTACAAGAGCCTCAAGATACAATTCCCGGACCAAGCGGACGAGCTGTTCAAAAAGGCGGAGGAAGACGCGAAGTGGCGGCTGCAAGAGCTGAAACAGATGAAGCACGACCAGCCAGCAGTACCGGCAAAGCCCGAAGAAGGCCAGGGACAACGGCCGCAAAACGAAAAATAAATAAAACAGTATCTTGAGAGAAGCAACCAGGTGATACTCCATGACCGTACGCATAGAAATCGATTATGAGAAGCTCGGCGATGACAAGAGCGCACTGGACGTCTGCCCGGTAGGCGTGTTCGAAGAGCAGGACGGCAAGGTCGTCGCGGCGCACCCGGAGAACTGCACCGTGTGCAGGGCTTGCGAGTCGTCTGCACCGGAAGGCGCGATCAAAGTCACCGAGGAATAAGATTCTTTTTTTAGCATTACGCCATCCACCCATCCTCGACAAGGAACCGTTTGCCTACTCCTTTTTTCGCAGCGCCCACCCGCTCTGCCAGCTCTAGCCGATTACGGGCTTGGATAAGCTCTCCCATGAGATCATCGTAGGTCTGCCCGGCTTGTTTTAACTTCTCCAGCTGTCATTGCTGCGCCTGCACCGCGGTGATGGCAGCGACACTCACGATATCCTCTGCTGAACACCCTCTGGACAGGTCGTTCATCGGCTTCTGCAACCCCTGGATGATAGGACCGATCGCCTCATAGCCGCCTAATCGCTGCGCCACCTTGTAGCAAATGTTGCCGCTGTCCAAGTTAGGAAAGATGAACACGTTCGCCTTGCCGGCTACCGGACTACCAGGAGCCTTCTTCGCACCGACTTTCTCCATGTACGCGGCGTCGAACTGCAACTCGCCATCCACCACGATATCATCGCGTCGCTCCTTCACCAAAGCAGTCGCTTGCGTCACCTTATCGACCATCTCGTGCTTGGCAGAACCTTTCGTGCTGAACGACAACATCGCCACTTTCGGCTCGACACCATACGTCTTCGCACTATCATGCGTCGCGATCGCGATATCAGCCAACTCCTCAGGCGAAGGATCGATTACGAACGCGGAGTCAGCGAAGAACAGTTTCCCCTCGCCTCGCAGCATCAGGAAATACGAAGAACTAATCTTGAAGCCCTCCTGCATGCCGATGACCTGCACCGCAGGCCGGATCGTCTCAGCAGTGGGGTGCGTCGCGCCGGTGACGCAGCCATCAGCATGGCCCATGTGGACCATCATCGCAGCGAAATACTTCCTGTCCTGCAACAGCTCGCGAGCCTTGGCATCATCTACGCCCTTGTGCTGGCGCAACTTGACGAGCTCAGCGACATACGCATCCACGTGCTCATCATGCGCCGGGTCACGCACCTCGATACCATCCAACGCGACCCCTGACGCAGAAGCCTTCCCTCGAATCGCTGCCTGGTCGCCAATCAAGAACGGCGTCGCGAACCCTTCACTCGCAACCTGCGCGCACGCTTTCAGAACGCGCCCGTCCTCAGCCTCAGGGAACACTAATCGTTGCACTCGCGCTTTCGCCTTCTCCTTGATCACGCCGATAACGTCGCTCATAGGAACATTCACCTCTTCCAAGGCTTAATAAAAAGGCGGAGAATAAAAAGGTTTTGCTCCTTACTTCCACAAAGGAAAAGCTATATAAACGCCCCTTCCAGAAGAAGAAGCAATGTACGATGTAATCATCGGGAGAGGTGAGCAAGACAAAGAGAAGCTCGGTAGGCGGGGCGCTATCCTCCTCGGCAAACACTTCGTCAAGATGGGCCGAGTCACCAGCCTCTCCAACCCGGTGTACTTGGACATGACCAGGTCTCACGTCATCTTCGTGTGCGGCAAGCGCGGCTCAGGAAAGTCGTACACGATGGGCACCATCGCGGAAGGCATGGCCGACATGCCAGCAGAGATCAAACAAAATATTTCTGTTATCATGCTCGACACCATGGGCATCTACTGGACGATGAAGTACCCCAACAAGAAAGACAAGGAACTACTCGACCAGTGGGAC
>WJKR01000058.1 GCA_014729015.1 Candidatus Woesearchaeota archaeon
CCCGCGCGAACCGTTTCTGCAACGCTTCCTCACGCAAACCGGCCTTCCGCGCAGCGGTCAACAAGCACCCCTCTGTGGGGTCGCCTATGACGCCCCAGCCTTGCTTGTGCTGCACTAGGTGCGCGTCGTTACACAACGCGCCGATCCTGAACAGCAACGGGTCGAACCCTCTCTCCACCTTGCCATCAGGACTATACCCGCTGCCGGTCACGGATAACACATTGCCATTAACGAAAACGTGCGTCACGGTCATCTCGTTATGCGTCAACGTGCCGGTCTTGTCAGAACAGATCACGGTTACCGCACCAAGTGTTTCCACGGACGGCAACTTCCTGATAAGCGCGTTCTTCCTGATCATCTTCTGCACGCCGATACCCAATGCGATGGTGATCACGGCAGGCAACCCTTCAGGGATCGCAGCCACTGCCAATGACACCGCGGCCAAGAACATGTCCACCGGGTCGCCGCCGCGCAACCAGCCAGTGAAGAAGACGATGATACAAATAATGATGGTGACCAAGCCCAAGAATTTTCCCAGATGAGCCAATTTCTTCTGCAACGGTGTCAACTCGGCCTTAGCCTCCTCGATCATACCAGCGATCTTGCCAATCTCGGTCTGCATCCCCGTGCTTGACACCGTTGCCTTGCCGCGACCGTTCGTAATGATCGTACCGGAGAACACCATGTTAGAACGATCACCCAACGGCAAGCCGGCTTTCAAGACGCCGTCCTGCTTCTCCACCGGCATGCTCTCACCCGTCAATGCGCCTTCCTGCGTCTTCAGGTTGATAGCCTCGATGATACGCGCATCGGCGGGTATCTTCTCGCCCGTCTCCAAGACAATGATGTCGCCAGGCACTAACTCCTTGGCGTCCACCTTGGTCTCCTTGCCGTCACGCAGCACGACGGCCTGCAGGCTCGCGAGCCGCTGCAACGCCTCGATGCTCTTCTCGGCCTTGAACTCCTGGATGAAGCCCATGACCGCGTTCAATATCAGGATGACGAAGATGACCGTCGCGTCCAACCACTCACCGAGAGCGGCCGAGATCGCCGTGGCCACCACTAATATCAGGACGATGAAGCTCTTGAACTGTGCCAAGAATATCTGCAGTGGCGTAGTCGACTGCTTCTTCGCGAGCTCGTTCGGGCCGTACTGACGCAGCCGCTTCGCAGCCTCATTCTTGGTCAGGCCGACCTCAGAAGAGCACAACGCCTCCAAGGAATCCTCCACCGTCTTCCCGGCATAATCAGCCGTCGCTGCTCGCTTAACCAAGCCAGTCCCACCTCTTCTCAGTCACAGCCCCATCAGAGTATTTAAAAGTTACGCATACAAAGGTTTATAATCATCGTCACCAATGCACCAACTATGGACGAACAAGCAGCCTTGGAACAGCAGAAGCAGAACTGCATCTTCTGCAAAATCATCAAGGGAGACGTCCCGGCAAAGAAGGTGTACGAGGACGACCTCATGCTCGCCGTCCTGGACATCAACCCCGCCACCAAGGGACACATCCTGGTCATGCCTAAGGAGCACCACCCCATCCTGCCGCTCATCCCGTTCGAGCACATGCAGCACCTCTTCAAGAAGACGCACGGCATCATCAAAGCCATGAAACAAGCGCTCCTGTGCAAAGGCGTCTCCGTCTTCATCGCGAACGGCGCAGCGGCGGGCCAGCAAAGCCCGCACTTCCTCTTCCATCTCATCCCGAGAGAAGAGAACGACATGTTCTCCGCGTTCGACCTGCCGGTCACGGGCAGCAAGGAAGAGAACGACAAGGCAGCGGCGGCGATCAAAGAACGCATCAACGGCATGATGCGCGCCTACTTCTCGCAGACCGGTCAGCAAGGCCTACTCCACCAAGAAGAGGCGACGAGCCCCCCGCGAGGTACGGCCGCGCAGCCATCTTCACCACCGCAACACACGACCGAGGAACACCTCGACAACCTCATCAAGACCATCAACGAGCATGACGACCTCAAGCAAGCGATCATCGAACGGCCGGCGGAAGTCAAGGAAGCGGTACGCACCAGCGAGAAATGGCGGAAGCTCTTCGCATCCGTCGACATCGACAAGCTCAGCCAGAACCTCAAAGCAATGGTGGCGGCACAGCGCAAGAAGCAAGGCGCCGACCTGGACAAGATTGGTGAGGTGCTCTGACCATGGAACTCTACCACGACAAGCTCATCACCATCGCGGCGCCAGAACAGCCTGCCACCACCGGACACCTCGCAGTCACCGCGACGCAAGCTTCGTTCGAAGAACTCACCGAGGAAGCGTTCGCGCACGTCTTGTCAGCGTCGTCGTTCCTCTCTAACGCGTTGTTCGAGCAGACCGACGCGCAAGGAACGAACATCATCATCTCAGACCTCGACAACATTAGCGCAGCGGTCGTCGCAAGGAATGAAGGTGACGGGCTATCCTTCCAATGGACCCCTCAACCGCAAGAACCAACAGCTATGGATGAAGTGGCGAAGCGCATCAAGGACAAGTGCGACTACCTCGGGCAAGAGCAGCCGGCCGGCGAAGCGTCCTCGCAGCCAACCAAGGAGGAGCCGGAGGAGCAACCAAAGGAGGAGGGAGAACAACAAGATTCTTCCATGAAGAACTACCTGCTCCGCACCCTTGACCGATTGCCCTAGAGCAAGAACACCAGCCAGTTCCCGACCAGCATGGTCATGACGTACGCGACGAGGAAGCTCGGCACGAACGGCACTCCTTGTTTGACCTTGACCTGCCGTAAGCGTTCCCGCACGCGTGTTATCTGTTCTGCAGTGATGCCGAGGTCCTGGGGCCCTACCAGGTATGACTCGTGCGGCGCGTAGTGGTACGTCTTCCTGAGAAAGCCGAGCAAGGAAGGAAGCCCGTGCTCCTGCACGTAGTCCTCTGCGCGCCGCAAATCGTTCTCCGCGCCGGTGAGCGCTCGCTTGATAAGCGACGACTCCTTCGCGGTGAGCCGGCGGACGCCGCGCCCATATCTCTTCACCGCCCGTTGGAGGAGCTCGTCCCTGCCCCTCATCAGCTTCTTTCGGAGCCGTGCCTTCCTGCGCCTGGCCCATGAGTGTTTGCTGAGCTGCTCGGCGACGGACAACCACCAGTCATGCTGCTGACGATCAGCAAGCGCTCGTCGCTGCTGCTCCTGGCACTGGGCGATGAACGGCGAGAAAGCGGGTCGCTTCACCCACACCTCTTCGAATATCCAGTCGCCTTCTACGAGGTCTCGGACCGGCACCGGCTTTACCATGCAGGCGTGTTCGATGACATGGATGAACACCCAGGTGTAGAACATGAAGAAGACGATCAGAGCGAAGCAGGCGAAGACCAGCCGGAACAGGTAATGAGGGACGGCGATGACGAGGACAATGAGACAGAGACATGCGATGATGACCGCCATGCGCGCCTTTCTCACCGGTGGACTACGCAGCCGCTCAACGAACGCTCGCTTCACCTTGCGCCGATGACGGAAGCCGAGGAACACTGCCCAGAGCAGGCCGTACACCGCGCCGACGAGCACCGTGTTGACAAAGAAGATGACGAGTAGTGGCAGTTGCGACGCGCTACAACAATGGAAGACGTCGAGGCCGAGCAATGCGCCGATACCCATGATCATCTTGGCGTCGCCGCCACCCCATTGGCCGGCGTAGAACATGAGGTGGCCGATGAGCACGCCAGCAAGCAGGCCGAGCACGCTGCTCAGGAGCGGTTGCAGGCTCCAGGAGAGGATTGTGGCGAGGAGGCCGAGGCCGAGGCCTGCTACTATGAATCCGAAATTCAGCCAGTCAGGCACTTCTCGTCGTCGGAGGTCGGTGTGCGTGCCGATCAACAAGCCTGCCGCGATGATGACATGGGTAAGGAGGGATAGCACGGTGATGGTCACGCGGACAGCATTATTTAAAGGTTTCTTCTCTGGAACAGACCAGAAGGTTTAAAAACAGTGGTGGTTTCGCAACACTCACCAATGATTGATGAAGCGCCCGTCGAGGCGCTGAGAGAGGTATGACAACTTCTCGTTGCAACCTCAACAACCATAGGAGGCCATCACCATGAGTGAACAACTCTATGAAGCAGTCGAGCTTGCCAGGAAGACGGGCAAGATCAAGAAAGGTATCAACGAAGTGACCAAGGCGGTCGAGCGCGGCAAAGCCAAGCACGTCATCTATGCTGAGGACGTCTCGCCGAAGGAGATCACCATGCACCTGCCCTTGCTCTGCAAGGAGAAAGGCATCGCGTGCAGCGCTGTCCCGAGCAAGGAAGAGTTAGGAGCAGCGGCCGGGCTCCCGGTGGGCACTGGCGCCATCGTCATCACCCAGGAAGGGGAGGCGAAGGACGTCTTGGCAAAGCAGAAAGGTAAATGAGGGGGATGATGCATGGCTGGTGATACCAAAGGCGGCGTCCAATTCTCTCCTGCAGTGCCTGCGAGCATCGAAGAGATTGTCGGCCGCACCGGTACGCGGGGAGAAGCGATACAGGTCAGGTGCCGCATCCTGGACGGTAGGGACAAGAATAAGATTATCAGGAGGAACGTGAGAGGGCCTGTTCAGCTGGGTGACACGCTCATGCTGCGCGAGACTGAGATCGAGGCACGACCGCTTAACAGGTCTGGCAGGGGATGATACAGATGGTAACGTGCAATTTTTGCGGCAGGACAATCTCGGAAGGCACGGGCAAGATGTACGTGCAGAAGGATGGCAAGATCTTACATTTCTGTTCGAACAAGTGCGAGAAGAACCTCCTCGTCCTGAAGCGGAAGCCGCGACAAATCGCGTGGACTGAGGAGTTCCGGGCAGTGAAGAAAGGGGTGAAGCAGTGAATAAGGAACGAAGCCTCGTGTTAATCAAGCCTGACGGCGTCCAACGGGGGCTCGTCGGGGAAATCCTCGGCAGGTTTGAACGGTGCGGACTCAAGGTCATCGGGATGAAGATGGTGTACCCTAGTGAGAAGCTCGCGGGCACGCACTATGCCGCCGACGAGGAATGGCTCGTCGCGGTTGGCAAGAAGCAGAAAGCGTCTTATGCGAAGAAAGGCCTCAAGGTGCAGGGGATGGAACGGGAGCTCGGCGTCAAGGTGCGCGGGCACCTCATCGACTTCTTGACCATGAACCCCGTCGTCGCGTTCGTCTTGGAAGGGCACAACGCGGTCGCGCATACCAGAAAGCTCGTGGGCGCCACGAGCCCGGGGGACGCGTCTCCGGGGACGATCAGGGGCGACCTCAGCTTCGACACATACGAGTTGGCGGATAACAGCGCGCGGCCCATCCAGAACCTCATCCACGCGTCGGGCACGGTGGACGAGGCGGAGCGCGAGATCAAGATTTGGTTCAAGGACGAGGAGATCCACGATTGGGCACGCGTCGATGAGGCATTGTTGTACCGTCGAGGAAAACATTGAGGGATGACAATGGTAAAGATGGCAGACAGAGTCACGGCATTGAACAATAAGCCGAAGCATATCAGGAATATCGCTATCTGCGCGCACATCGATCACGGCAAGACGACGTTGTCGGACAACTTGTTGGCAGGCGCTGGCATGATGTCTGAAGACCTCGCCGGAAAGGCGTGCGCGCTAGACTTCCATGAGGATGAGGCGACGAGGGGCATCACGATCGACTCAGCAGCGGTCTCCATGGTGCACAATGTGGGTGGTGAGGACTTTCTCATCAATCTCATCGACACGCCGGGACACGTGGACTTCGGTGGTGACGTAACGAGGGCGATGCGCGCGGTTGACGGCGCGGTCACACTGTCCTGCGCCGTCGAAGGTATCATGCCGCAGACCGAGACGGTGTTGCGACAGGCGTTGCGAGAGCGGGTCAAGCCGATATTGTTCATCAACAAGGTCGACCGCTTAATCAAAGAACTGAAGCTGACGCCTGAAGCGATGCAGGAGCGCTTCGTCAAGATTATCACGAGCGTGAACAAGCTGATCAAGCAGCTCGCCGAGGAGGAGTACGGCAAGAAATGGCAGGTGAACGTGAATGACGGCAGCGTGTGTTTTGGCAGCGCGTTCCATAACTGGGCGTTGTCCCTGCCATACATGCAGAAAAAGGGCATCACGTTCAAGGATATCATCGACGCGTACGCGTCTGATGATGAAGAGAAGCGCAAGGACATCGCGAAGCGGGCGCCGTTGCACGAGGTGTTATTGAACGCGGTCATCAAGCACCTGCCGAACCCTGTCGACGCACAGGAGTACAGGATTCCCAAGATATGGCATGGCGACCCGGAGAGCCCGTTCGGCCAGGCACTTATCAAGACCGACCCGGGCGGTCCGCTCGCGTTCGTGGCGATCAAGGTCGTCGTCGATTCCCAAGCCGGCGAAATCACCATGGGCCGGTTGTATGCGGGCACGGCCAAGAAGGGCACCACGGCGCACATGGCCAAGGCGAAGGCTGACGTGCGCTTGCAGCAAATCTATATCTATAATGGCGCGAAGAAGGAGATCGTGGATGACGTGCCTGCGGGTAACATCATCGGCATCGGCGGGTTGAAGGGCGCGTATCCCGGCGAGACCGTGACCGAGGGTGAGCAGGAGCCGTTCGAGGCCATCACGCACATCTTCGAGCCGGTCATCACCAAGGCGATCGAGGCGAAGCAGGCGTCTGACCTCCCTAAGCTAATCGAGGTGTTGATGCAGGTCGGGAAGGAGGATCCGAGCATCGTGGTCGAGATCAATCAGGAGACCGGCGAACACCTCTTGCACGGCATGGGGGAGTTGCACTTGGAAATCATCGAGAACCGCATCACGTCGGAGAAGCACATGGACGTAACGACGTCGCCGCCGATCGTGGTGTACCGCGAGACAATCACGGGCAGGAACGCCACGCCTGCTGAAGGGAAGTCGCCGAACAAGCACAACAGGCTGTATTTCTCTGTGGAACCGTTGGAGCCGAAGATGCGGCAAGCGATCAAGGATGAAAAAATCCCTGATGGACGCGTCAAGAAGAAGGACAAAGGATTGTGGGAGTCGTTGGAGGCTGCGGGCATGGATTCCAAGACCAGCAGGAATGTCCGTGACGTGTTCAACGGCAACGTCTTCATCGATGCCACGCGCGGCATCGTGCACATTGGTGAGATTATCGAGATGGTCTTGGACATGTTCGAGGATGTCATGAAGCATGGCCCGCTCGCTCGAGAACCGTGCACTGGCGTCAAGGTCATCCTGGAGGATGTGAAGCTGCACGAGGACGCCATTCATCGTGGCCCAGCGCAGCTGTACCCTGCGGTGCGTGACGGCATCCGGTTGGCGCTGATGCAGGCACGACCGTTGTTGTTCGAGCCGGTGCAGACCATGCAGTTCGACGCGCCCGAGGAGTTCATGGGCGAGATTAGCAAGCTTATCCAGAACAAGCGTGGCCAGCTCCTAGACATGCGGCAAGAAGGGGTTATGGTCAGCGTGAAGGGTAAGTTGCCGGTCGCGGAAATGTTCGGCTTGGCGTCGGATTTGCGGTCAGCGACCGGCGGCCGCGGCTCGTTGTTCTTAGTGGACCAGGCGTTCGAGCGATTGCCTGACGAGCTCCAGCACAAGGTGTTGGCGCAGATCAAGCAGCGGAAGGGGTTGAAGAGTGGCGATGAGGGTGTCGCCCAGCCGGCGTGAGAACAGGCATTGTAAGGCTGGAAATCCGTTGGAGCAAACAAAAGCTTTATAAATGCTCTATTATTTCCTGAACTCGCGATCCTATTATAAAGAAAGAATTAATGGGAGGAGTGAAGAACTATGGCAAGCGAAAAACCACACATCAACATGGTCTTCATCGGCCACGTCGACCACGGCAAATCAACGACCGTAGGGCGATTGCTCTTTGATTCAGGAAACCTTGAGGAGCAAGTGTTGCGCAAGCTCAAGGACAAGGCGCAAGACCTCGGCAAAGCCGGGTTCGAGTTCGCCTTCGTCATGGACAACCTGAAAGAGGAGCAGGAACGGGGCGTGACCATTGACCTAGCGCACAAGCGCTTTGACACGGACAAGTATTACTTCACCATCATCGACGCACCAGGCCACCGTGACTTCATCAAGAACATGATCACGGGCGCATCGCAAGCGGATGCAGGCGTCCTCGTCGTCGCGGCGAATGACGGCGTCAACGCGCAGACCAAGGAGCACGTGTTCTTGAGCAAGACGCTCGGCGTGAACCAGCTCATCGTCGCCATCAACAAGATGGATATCAGCGGCGTCGACTACAAGGAAGAGCGGTATGGCAAGGTCAAGGATGAGGTGTCGCAACTGCTCAAGTCGGTCGGGTACGACCCGTCAAAGGTGACGTTCCTCGCCATCGCGGCGCTGAAGGGCGACAACGTGGTGAAGAAGAGCGAGAACATGGACTGGTACAAGGGACCGACCCTGCTGGAAGCGATCGACCAGCTCAACCCGCCTGAGAAACCCACGGACTTACCGCTGCGCGTAGCCATCCAAGACGTGTACAACATCACCGGTATCGGTGTCGTGCCAGTCGGCCGCGTCGAGACGGGCATCATAAAGGTCGGTGACAAGGTCGTCGCCATGCCTGGACGAGAGGGCAAGGGCGTCAACGGCGAAGTCAAGACTATCGAGATGCACCACGAGCAGCTGCAGAAGGCCGAGCCCGGCGACAACATCGGGTTCAACGTGCGCGGCTTCGGCAAGAAGGACGTCACTCGCGGCGATGTCGTGGCGCACGCGGACAATCCCGCAACGGTTGCGTCTGAGTTCACGGCGCAGATGGTCGTGCTCAACCATCCGAGCGTTATCACGGTGGGTTACACCCCGGTGTTCCACATCCACACCGCACAAGTAGCATGCCAGATCACGGCAATCGAGAAGAAGCTCAACCCGGCGACCGGGGAAGTGGTCGCTGAGAAGCCTGACTTCATCAAGAACGGCGACGCGGCGATTGTGAAAATCAAGCCGGTACAGCCGTTAGTGATCGAGAAGCAGAAGGAGATCCCGCAGATGAGCAGGTTCGCCATCCGAGACTCGGGATTGACCGTCGCTGCCGGCATGTGCATCGACCTCGTCAAGAAGTCGTGAACCATATTTTTTTATTATGTTGTACTTTTGTTTCCCATGGTGAGCCAACCCTCATCATGACAGGTAAAGAGGGAAGGAGTAATGCAGAAAGCAAGAATCAAGCTCGCAAGCACGGACATCAGCAAGATCAACCAGACCTGCGACTACATCAAGGACATTGTGGAGAAGACCGGTGTGGTCATGAAAGGCCCTATCCCTTTGCCGACCAAGAAGCTCAAATTGACCACTCGTAAGAGTCCGTGCGGCGACGGCACGGCGACGTGGGAAAGGTACGAAATGAGGGTGCACAAACGATTGATCGACGTCAGCCTGGATGAGCGGACACTGCGCCTGGTGATGCGGGTGCCCATTCCTGAGGGCTTGAACATCGAAATCGAGATGATCGACGCGTAAACCTTTTTCTCTCCAATACTAACCTTTAAAAAACTCTTCTTGTTCTTAACGTGACATGCCGTGATCGCATAGCCTGGTATTGCGCGAGCCTGGAAACTCCTTCTTGGAGGGTTGAAAGCTCGTCCCGTTCAGGGATCCCCGGTTCGAATCCGGGTCACGGCGTGAGCCTGGCCCGTCCCAAGCGATAAGCGCGGACACGGGTCGCGGCGTATTATTCTGTCATTCCGATGAACGTGAGCTCATTCTCCCCGACGTCGAGCGTTTCAGGGGGTAAGAGCAACGTCTTTCCCCGCGAGGGGGGCCGTCCTTGGAACAAGACCTGGTCGTTGAGTAGGATGAGCAAATCCCCTGCTCGTTCGACAGTATCGAATTCGAGGTAGAGGTCGTCGTGGAGTTGCTGCTCGCTCAGGCTGAACGTCCTCGTGACCGTGTTCGTCACTGAAACTATGGCAAGGTCTTTGACCTCTTTGCGCTCGTCATCGCCTGGTTCGAAGACGTGGTCTTCCGCTACCAAGGTTTCCGTCGCGCCATCATTATAGGTGAACTGTATTTGCACGTCGGTGAGTTCGTAGGTCTCGTCGACCTTGTTCCGGAAGAGGACGGTGTTCGGTCCTTCAACGAATACCATTGCGGGCAGGTCGTGGACGCGTCCCTCGCCGCACACCAATGCTTCCTTGGCGACGAGATCGTCGTTCGCAGTGATAATCATCCTGCTTGGCTCGTCGCACGACGGGGTGTAGGTGAGCGTGGCCGCAACGATCTTTTGCGATTGTTCCTTGGAGAGTATCATGCGTAGCTCGTATTCCTCATCGTCGCCGTACAGCGGCTTCTGGATGTTGATGGTGTTGAGGAGGATGTTGAACGTTGCAGGTAATGCTGGTTCTTCCTCCGGCGGCGGTGCTTCCTCGACAGGCGGCTCGGGCTCTGCCACCGTCGGTGATGCTTCCTCAGTGATCGCTTTGGGCGGTCCGATCGTGTTCGTCTGGTTCTCCGCCGTCTCGTTCGTCTCATTGCCTAGTATTATCTCGTCGGCGTCACCGCACCCTGTCAAGAGGAGCGCTGCACACAGAAATATGATGATGAAAGCCTGTCGCACCTAGACCACCTCGTGAGTACTCGAGAATAGTGGTATTTAATGGTTGCGGTAAGCACTGGACATCCCCTCACAGAATTTATTAAAGAAATTCATAAATATAATTAATCCACATAACAACTATCATCTTGCCCGTTATAACCCAAAAACACAGAAATGTTTTTAAATGGAGTTTTTGTTCTCGAGAGATTATGGGCTCGTAGCTCAGCTGGTAGAGGTGCCGAAACGATTGTTTCTGCCCATCATTAGCATCCGGCTCTTAGCGTCACCGGCGTTCCTGACGGTCGCTGGTGCGACAGTAACCGGAAGGTCGCGGGTTCGAACCCCGTCGAGCCCAGAGGGTGAGACGCTCCAAACGCAAGTGAGGATGCCGTTGAGCCCAGAGCGCCCCGTTGGTGTAGTCCGGCCAATCATTTTGCCCTCTCGAGGCAAAGACTCGGGTTCAAATCCCGGACGGGGCATGTTTCATGTCACGGACGGCCCCCCCAAGCGCAAGTGCGGACACCGGACAAGGCAGACAACCTTTTTAAAAGATGGCTTCTTGCCCTTCTTCCACGCCGTGGTCGCATAACCTGGTAGTGCGCGGGTCTCGAACCTACAAAAGGTTGATGGGAGAACCCGTTCCTTCGGGAATTCCCGGTTCGAAATCGCGAGGTGAGCAGGGCACACAGCTCTTCGGAGCGATCAAGGGCCCGTACGGGTCCAGCCCTGAACGCGATCGAAAGTCCGGGCCACGGCGTATTTTTTTAAGAAGTTATATGCGAGTGGAGGGAATCGAACCCTCGACCTCCACGGTGCACCACAGTGTGCAATCATCGAACAACGTTCTCATCGCTCACGTGCTTATGAGCGTGGCGCTCTCACCGCTGAGCTACACTCGCATTTTTAGAATAAGAAAAGAAGAGAGTTTATAAAGATTATTTTTTCTCAATAAAACTCCTCAGCTCCTGCAAATCGCTGATTTTCTCCTCGATGTCCGACCAGTCTCGCCGATCAATAAGCACGGCGGGCACGCCCGCTGCCTCTGCGGATGCCAGGTCGCTCTGCGGGCTGTCGCCGACCATCAAGCACTCCTCGGGCTTGGCCTCGAAATCATCAAGGATTTGCTTATAACTGTCAGGGTTGCTCTTCAGCTTGCCCGTCTCGCACGAGAGATAAATCTTGTCAAAGTGTTTCTCGAGGTCGAACTTGTCCAAGACTTGCCGCAACGAGAAATTGTCCGTGTTGGATAGCACCACTAGCTTGTAATCCTTCTTCAGGTCTTCCAGCGCCGCAACAGTCTCGTCATACGGGTGGCTGAGGATGCTGAACTTGTTCCACATACCGACGAGCTTGTCATACACGAAGTCAGGGATCCGCTTGTCGAACGCTTCGACCACAGCCTCGAATCCTTGGTTGAGATTATCGAACTTCTTGGTCATGAACGCCTCTTCGAACTTCACGACGAACTCACTGAACGGTTCCTTGACACGCAAGAAATACCTGACCTGCTTGCTCGGGCTGGGCCGGACGCCGTTCTCTATCAACGTGCCCCAAAAGTCAAAGATGATCAGTTTTGTCACAGTTGCCCCCTTAGTGCAGGCAATCACCATGTTGCTTTTAAATGTTTGGTTGGCAGCACACAACCCTTTAAAAACCACTGGTTGTTTCAACAAAAAAACCATGGACCTGTACGAGGACCTCATCGCCCATGTCAAAGCAACCAGGCCGGACAAGGACGCCCTGGCAAAACAGAAGGTGCAGCTGTGC